>PFLZ01000099.1 GCA_002784795.1 Candidatus Magasanikbacteria bacterium CG_4_10_14_0_8_um_filter_42_12 | reverse complement strand
TGAAAGAAAATTACATACCTCCCAACAAATGATGATTCTTGCCTTTATCTGTATTCTGCTAAATAGATTGTAAACAGGTTCTAAGATAACATAAAAACACGAACGCCACCCCTCTTCCAGCGGGGTGGCGTGTTTCTCCTAGAGAGGATGTCGCCTCGCTCAGCCGAATGCCCATCCGACGATCAACGTCGTCTGGTAGGCAAGCAGAGAGAAAAGAGAGATCCAAAAATTGTCCTTCTCCCCAGCCACTGACTCGGTCACCGCACCTGCGATGATAGCCAAGACTTGGGCAGAGATGAGAATCGGCGTCAGCACGAGCATTCCTTTGCCCATTGCTGACAAGTCAGTAATCACCATCCAGAAGCCGGCCATGACGCAGAAGGCAATGAACCCTTCCCAGCTCTTCCCTGGATTCCAAGGCAGTGAATGGTTCTGCTTTCCCGCGTTTTTCCTCATGATCGCAAAGATGCGGGCAAAAGGATCGCCACTGGCCACCACTGTCATGATGAAGAGTGCGTCAAGAAGTGCGAAGTGGAATGGGGCAGGTAATAATGATGACACCATCACCCAGCAAAACACGAGGTCGAGTCCCAGGACGTACGGGACCATTGCGCTCGTGCCCGTGATCTCGTGTGGTCGGATGATGCCGTGAGTGGCGTGCTTGAACCACTCATAGCACCTCGCGAACCGTGAATACCGTTTCTTTTTGTCGTGGTATGCTGCATGTCCGGCCCGCCGAAACTTTTCGAAGGCGTAAATACCCACATTCGCGATCGCGAGAACCACCGCCATCTCCCACTTCGACGCACTCGCATAGATGATCAGTGCGACTGCGACTGGGTAAAAGATAAAGTGGAACAAGGCTCGCCCTAGCTCAAGGTTTTTCTTCGTGTTGAGAGTATCGGACTTCGTGTTCATTATGCCCTCCTCAGGCATGAACTGGTGTATATGGTATGTACCATACGCAGAAAAAAAAGACAAGCAAACGTGTATGTAGACAAGTAGCAAGTAATAAGTATCTCAAAAAAACACCAGTCATCAATTGACTGGCGTACTTGCTACTTACCTACTTATTACCTGCTACTTTTCATGAGTAGCCCCGCTGTCAACGCAACACCAAGTGCATCTGCGGCATCGTCTGGCGTGGGACGTTTTTTCAAAAGCAATTGAATGCGAATCATTTCCTGTAGCTGTCCTTTTTCTGCACGCCCATACCCGACGATAGCTTGTTTCATTTGGAGTGGTGTGACTTCCTGTACCTGCAATCCCGCTTCGTGGAGTGTGAGAAGTATTACACCTCGTGCTTCGCTCACTTTCATTCCTGTTGTGACATTTTTTGCAAAAAATAATTGTTCTATACCTGCTTTTTCTGGTTTGTATGTTTCCAAAATTTCGAGAAGATCCCGTTTCAATTCGACTAGTCGCTCTGCAAAATCTGCTTTGGGATTTGTTTCGATGCACCCATGTGCCACATGCACCCAAGACCCGCGAGCACCCTCAATAACACCGTACCCGATACGTCCATAGCCAGGGTCGATGCCTAATATACGTTGTGATTTTTTCTGTGTTGGCATAAAAGAAAGTTCTCCCCCTAGTAGGGGGAGGCAGAGGGGGTTATCGCAGAAGAAAGAACGGTGGTAATCCGTAACCCCTGCCCGCAATGCTTTCCCGATTCAATCGGGATTGCAGGCGGGCCACCCTAACCCTCCCCTACCAGGGGAGGGAAATAACATCTTATTTTTCATTTGTATAAATTTCATTCACATCGTCGAGCTCATCAAGTGCGTCGTAGAGTGTTTCCATTTTTTCTGTTGTGTCTGCATCTACAGCAACTTCTTCTTTTGCCACCCATTTGAGTCCGGCATCTTCTGGTTCACTGATGCCACTTCCTTTGAGTGCTTCGAGCACAGATTGAAACGTATCCATCGGACAGCGAATTTCAAGGTGCTCATCAAATTCTAAAATATCCGACGCTCCAGCTTCAATCAATGCCAGTTCAAGATCGTCATGATTAAGATTGTTTATTGTTGATTGTTCATTGCTTATTACCATGACACCCATTCGTTCAAACTGCCACTGCACACTGCCTGGCCCACCCACAGAACCATTGTGTTTTGTAAACGCATTTTTCACTTCTGAAACCGTTCTGTTTTTATTGTCGGTCAAAGTTTCTACAAGAACAGCAATGCCACCTGGGCCATACCCTTCGTATATAATTTCTTGAATTTCTTCTCCATCTTTCAATTCACCGGTCCCTTTTTTAATAGACCGATCAATATTATCTTTCGGTACATTATTTGCTTTTGCTTTGTCGACAGCCATGCGCAGAGAAAAATTCATATCCGCATCGCCACCGCCTTCTTTTGCTGCCATGGTAATTCCCTTACACAGCTTGGTAAACAAATTTCCCCGCTGTGCATCGGCTTTCCCTTTTTTATGTTGAATTTTTGACCATTTGGAGTGACCAGACATATTTTTCACGTAACATATAACATGTAGCACATAACAAATTCGTGTCTACACGTCTATAATAATACAGGAAAATGAACGGAAATCAAGGCTTTTAACATATACAAGGAGTGACGAACGCAAGTTCGTCGGTTAGCGGCGATCCCCTTCCAACTGCCGTTCGTCACTCCTCTCAACCTGCCAAGACGTATTACTTATTTACGTATTACATATTACTTCATTGCAAATACAAAAAAGCAAGGCATCGCTACCTTGCTTTTTGTTACGTGTTTCGTGCTACGTGTTTCGTGAATCCTACTCCTGTTCTCGGAACCCAGTTCCTGCAGGAATGAGGCGTCCGATGATCACGTTTTCTTTGAGACCATCGAGTGGATCCATCTTGCCGGTAATTGCGGCGTTGATGAGCACTTTGCTGGTTTCTTGGAAAGATGCAGCTGAGAGGAAGCTCTGAGTAGACAAAGAAATCTTTGATACACCGAGGAACAACTCTCGTCCGACGGCTTCCTTTCCTTTATTTTTCTTTGCCAATTCATTGGCACCGTGGAATTGCGCTTTTTCAACCGTTTCTCCTGGGAGAAGATCGGTATCTCCAGAATCTTCTACATACATACGAGAGAACATCTGTCGAACAATCAATTCGACATGTTTGTCATTAAGACGTTGTCCTTGTGAAGCATAGATGCTCTGAATTTCAGAAAGGATGTATCGCTGTACTGCGTCGCGTCCTCGGAGCTCAAAGAGTTCTTGGAGGTCAACACTTCCTTCGGTAAGCTGATCACCTTTTTCTACGGCATCACCATTTTTGACCCAAAGCTTGAACCCAATTTGGACAATGTATTCTTTCTTATGACTTCCCTGGTATCGGAGGGTCAATGATTTTGTACCTACAGTGACGACGCCACCGTACTCTGCTTTTACTTCGTCTCCAGTACTACCACTGACAAAGAGTACTTGATCTTTCTTTACTTTTTGTCCGTCTTCCACTTTGATATCATCGGCCTTTCGAATTTTCATTTCTACTTCATCCATTCCTTCAAAGTGAACCTTGATAATTTTTTGTCCTTTTCGTCCTTCAAAGACTTTTCGTCCTGTTGGACTGGTAATGACTTTTCCATCTGCATCTTCTATTTCAATCGTTCCCGCAACTTCAGAAAGCACTGCTTTTCGTTTTGGCTTGCGCGCTTCAAAAAGTTCTTCTACACGTGGAAGACCTTGGGTGATATCTCCTCCAGCAACTCCTCCAAGATGGAACGTACGCATCGTAAGCTGTGTACCAGGCTCACCAATAGACTGTGCAGCGATAATACCGACCGCAGTTCCTTTTTTCACCACATTGCTGTTGGAAAGATCGAGACCATAACAGGTTGCGCACACACCTTTTGGCAAGTGACATTGGACAACACTGCGGACATGGACTTCTTCCACACCTTCAGATTCAACCTGACGAGCAATTTCTGCTGTAATTACTTCTCCTGCTTTAAGTATTGTTTTTCGTCCAGCTTTGACATCTGAAAGGACAAATCGTCCACCAACTCGTTCTGATAATTTTTCACCAATCTGTTCTGAATTTTCTTTGGTAAATATTTCTCCGATGTCATCTCCACAATCATCCTGAGTAACGACGACATCCTGCGCAACGTCTACGAGACGACGGGTCAAGTATCCTGCATTTGCAGTACGAAGGGCCGTATCAGAAAGACCTTTTCGAGTACCATGAGAAGAAATAAAGAATTCAAGAACATCAAACCCTTCTTTGAAGTTTCCGGTGACAGGGAGTTCGATGATGTCTCCACTTGGAGAAGCAACGAGCCCTTTCATACCAATAACTTGTCCGAGCTGTCCCCAAGATCCACGAGCACCAGAGTCAATCATGGCAAACACAGGACCTTCTTTATCGAGTGCCTGTTTATTGAATGAGACAACACGATCTTTGACATCGGTCCAGATTTCGAGCACTTTTGCGTGTCGTTCTGATCCAGTCAACAACCCTTCTGCGTATTGCTCTTCCACGAGTGCGACACTGTCTCC
>PFLZ01000052.1:4613-4946 GCA_002784795.1 Candidatus Magasanikbacteria bacterium CG_4_10_14_0_8_um_filter_42_12 | reverse complement strand
AGGTTGCTTCTCCTGATACCATCGAACCTGTTGTTGCTCGTGGTGATGCCCAGCAGGGTGTTCCCTCTGCTGTGGTTCCTCCGTCTGACACCAATATTGTATTGACCCCTGTGACGGATGCCGATTGGTATAAAGGAAAGAAAGATGCCGATATTACGATTGTAGAGTTTTCAGATACGGAGTGTCCGTTCTGCAAACGATTTCACGATACGATGAATCAAGTTATTGCTACGTATGGAGATTCAGTAAAATGGGTATATCGTCATGCGCCACTTGACAGTCTTCACAGCAAAGCGCGAAGAGAAGCACTGGCATTGGAGTGTGCAGGTGATC
>PFLZ01000052.1:0-4585 GCA_002784795.1 Candidatus Magasanikbacteria bacterium CG_4_10_14_0_8_um_filter_42_12 | reverse complement strand
GGTGATCTTGAAGGTAATACAGGATTTTGGAAGTTTGCCGATGAACTGTTTGCAAGAACACCGTCAAATAATGGACTTGCCGATGCTGAACTCTTTTCCATTGCAAAAGATACGGGAGTAAATGTCGCAGCATTTACAGACTGTCTTGACTCCAAAAAGTTTGCTGGTAATGTACAGGCGGATCTTGATGATGGGCAAAAAGCAGGTCTTCGTGGAACGCCATACTCAGTGCTTCTGGTTGGAGATCAAAAAATTGTTATTAGCGGTGCGCAACCACTTTCTCAGCTAGAACAGATTATTCAGTCGGTAATAAAGTAATAGTTGTATGAAGAAAAAAAAGATCTTTCTTTGGTTATCCGGTTCAATCGTTGCTTTTGTTGCTCTTGTCATGATAACAAATGCAACGGGAAAAGAACGGTTTATCCCAACAGTATCTGCAAAATCAATGACAATCTATAAATCACCAACCTGTGGTTGTTGTGCAAACTATGTCTTGTATATGAAGCGAGCTGGGTATGACGTGCGTGTAGTGGATACAGAAAATATGGCAAAGAAAAAAAATGAATATGGTATTCCTCCAAATATGGAAAGTTGTCATACCACCGTCATAGAAAATGGAGAATACATTGTCGAAGGGCATATCCCTACTGAAGGGATAGAGGCTCTTCTTGCAGATGATTCAGATGTTCGTACCATTGCATTGCCAGACATGCCTGTAGGATCTCCTGGTATGCCAGGAAAAAAGCGAGAAGCTTTTTCTATCTATGCTATAGATGCACAGGGGAGTATTGTTGAGTATATGCAATTGTAAACGAGCGCCTATGAAAAAAATATTTGGAATTATTGCACTCTTTACACTGATCCCCACCGCAGCAAAAGCGCATTGCCCCCTCTGTACTGTGGGGGCAGGTGCACTTGCTGTGGGAGCTGCTTACATTGGGGTGAGTACATATGTAGTAGGTATTTTCTTGGGTGCATTTGCGTTGGCTCTGGGTATATGGATGTCGAGAATAATCAAAAAAGAATATATACCATATCAAAAACAAATTGTGATAGTGGTGATTTTTTTGAGCACTCTTCTTCCACTCATCCCATTACTTCAGGAGTACACATCAATAAATATCTATTGGTTTGGTACATATGGAACACTGTTCAATAAGACATATCTGATACACAAATTTCTCATTGGGAGCACTATTGGTGCTGGGTTGATGCTCATATCTCCTGCCATAAGTCTGCGTGTATCGAAGATAAAACAAAAAAGGTTGTTCCCGTATCAAGGGATCGTGATTACCTTTGTCTTATTGATTCTTGCGTCACTGATTATGCAGTTTGTTTTATGAATGCGGTAATGGTTGTATTCGCCATGCTGTGTGGCTTCTTTGTTCTCCTCCTCGTGATAAAAAAGTATACTGCTTGGCAATTTTGTGTGCTCTGTGCAAGTGTGAGTCTGACATGGATGAGTTTGTTGGTATTGTATTGGCTTGCATCGTTTGCAGATCCTGTACTTATCGCGGTACTTATGGGACAGAGCGTCGTAGGTATATATTATCTACTTGAAAAAAAGGTTCCCGAGTCGCTGTTGCTGTTTCGGTTTCCTTTTTTCTTAACAGCCACGGCATTGGTATTTGTGATGCTCGGGTATGCGCCTACAATGATGCGGTCTCTCTTCTTGCTTGTATTGTTGTGGTTCATAACAATAGGTATGTATGCATATAAAAGTAATCCAAAAGTGCAACAAATCATCGAAGAGTTTATGAACTGTTGTAAAAATTGGTAATACATTGAGATATAAGATATGAAAAAACAAACAAACAAAATTGTCATACTAAGTGTTGGTATTGTAATTATTGCTGTTGTGATTTTGCTTGCAATGCGAACTACACAGCCTGAAATAGTTGGCATCAAAAAAATTGCTAACATGGGGAATAGACATATTGATACAGTTGATGCTGAGCATGAACCATACAATTCAAATCCTCCTACGTCTGGACCTCATGTTGGGAGTATCGCGTCTTGGGGAGTTCATACAGAGATAATTCCTGACGAAAAGCAAATACACAATCTAGAAGATGGAGGTGTTGTTGTTCAATATAATCCGGATTTGTTACCAAAAACAGAATGGAATGTGCTAGAAGACGTAGCTATTGGCGCAGGGAGAACACATGTCATTGTTGCTCCAAGATATGATATGGAATATGTGATAGCACTGACGGCATGGAATAAACTGCTTCCTCTTGATATAGTAGATAGCGAAAAAATACAGCAATTTATTCGGGCGTACGAAGGCATTGATCATCATCGATAAATAGTTTCTTATGAAAAAAGAACAATACCCCATTGTCGGGATGCACTGCGCATCCTGCAAACAACTGATAGAAAAAATGGTCGGAAAACTCTCTGGTGTTGATACGGTCAATGTCAATTATGCCAGTGAAGTCATGACCGTATCGTATGATGAAAATAAAGTAACACTCGATGATATTGCAAAGGCTGTCCAAAGTGCAGGAGGATACGAACTTGTCGCCACTGAAAGTGGTGCAACGCTCGCATCCCCACCAGAAGCAGAAAAGATGCATGGTATGAAGGGGATGACGGCGGATCACAAGAGTCATGCCTCAGCATTGAAAAAAGAAGAATACCAAAAACTCAAAAAGACCGTCACCTGGGTGGGTATTGGCGCGCTTCCTTTTGTCGTACTGATGGTATCTATGCTTTCCCTCGCTGCAGGAGGTGCTGAGATGATGGCATTGCCACTTGGAGATATCTCATTGAGTGGTTCAGCGTATAGTATTCATGTGTTGTATCTGTTGCAATTCCTCTTGGCGACACCAATCTTATTTATAGGGGGAAAGCAATTTTTTGTCAGTGCATGGCGTGCACTCAAGGTTCGAAGTTCCAACATGGATACGCTCATTGCACTCGGTACAACCACGGCGTGGATATTTTCTACGCTCGTGACCTTTGCGCCGAGCATATTTGGCGATGTCGCCAGTGATGTCTTTTTTGAAGCCGCGGTGTTTATCGTCTTCTTTATTCTCCTCGGGAGATTGCTCGAAGCGCGCGCAAAAGCAAAGACAAGTGATGCGGTAAAAGCGTTGTTTGAACTCCAAGCAAAAGAAGCGGTCGTGATTCGAGATGGAGAAGAAGTAAAGATCCCTGTCAGTGATGTGAAAAAGGGCGACACGATTGTGGTGCGTCCAGGAGAAAAAATTCCTGTGGACGGTGTGATCAGCTCTGGTGCCAGTACGATCGATGAAGCCATGGTGACTGGTGAGTCTCTTCCTGCAGAAAAAAAGGTAGGAGATGCTGTCATCGGCGCAACGATCAATAAGACGAGTACCTTCGAGTTCACTGCCGAACGTGTCGGCGATGACACGATGCTCTCCCAAATAATTCAGATGGTGGAGCAGGCGCAGGGGACAA
This sequence comes from Candidatus Magasanikbacteria bacterium CG_4_10_14_0_8_um_filter_42_12, assembly GCA_002784795.1. GTDB lineage: Bacteria > Patescibacteriota > Patescibacteriia > Magasanikbacterales > UBA922 > UBA12086. The sequence continues at coordinate 1,159 of PFLZ01000052.1, read as the reverse complement.
CAGCACCAATTCAAAAACTTGCAGACAAAGTATCCAGTATTTTTGTGCCAGTCGTGATTAGTATTGCGATCGTCTCTGCATTGTTTTGGTATGTCATTGCGCCCGGGCTTGGTCTGGTGTCACCTGACACGAGTATCTTACAACTGGCTGTCTATATTGCCACAACCATTCTGATCATCGCCTGTCCGTGTGCACTGGGGCTTGCAACGCCGACAGCCGTCATGGTAGGAACAGGCAAAGCGGCAAGTAAGGGAATACTGATAAAAGATGCCGAAGCACTCGAAAAAGCACATAGTATTCATACCATTGTGTTTGACAAAACAGGCACGCTCACAAAAGGAACACCAGAAGTAACCGATGTTGTCTTTGCAGAAGGAAAGAATGAAAAATATGTATTGTCGTATGCACATGCAGTAGAACATCTTTCAGAGCATCCTCTTTCTGATGCTATCGCTACTTTTGCAAAAGAAAAGATTGGAGATTCTTCCTTATCTGTTGAAGATTTCAAAGCAAGAGAAGGGCGTGGTGTGTCTGGAAGTATCGATAAAAAAATTGTCTTGCTTGGAAATAAACGACTCATGGATGAAGAACATATAGCACTTGATGCAATACTTCTCACAAAGGCGAATGCATTCATCGCAGAAGGAAAGACGACCATTTTCATGACAGTCGATGGTGTGCATGTTGCTGTGTTTGCGCTCGCAGACACGATCAAAGACGAGGCAAAAAAAGCGATTGATACATTGCACACTATGGGAATACGAGTGGCGATGCTGACAGGAGACAATCAGCGCACGGCCGAAGCTATTGGAGAGCAGCTCGGCATAGACATGGTCATCGCAGAGGTATTGCCAGCAGAAAAAGCACAGAAAATTCAAGCGTTGCAGGCGGAACAAACAGGAAGCATCATTGCCATGGTAGGGGATGGTATCAATGATGCTCCGGCATTGGCACAGGCAGACATCGGTATTGCGATGGGAACAGGAACAGATGTTGCCATAGAAGCAGGGGACATTGTTTTGGTACAAGGGACACTCGACAAAGTCATAGAAACAATTCAGGTATCGAAGATGACACTTCGTGTGGTCAAACAAAATTTGTTTTGGGCATTTGGGTATAATATCGTTGCGATTCCTCTTGCGGCTGGACTGTTGTATCC
>PFLZ01000147.1:4020-4478 GCA_002784795.1 Candidatus Magasanikbacteria bacterium CG_4_10_14_0_8_um_filter_42_12 | reverse complement strand
GTCTTCGCAGCTGTTACTAGCGACGGTAAGGTCCACGTGTTCGACCTCAACAAGAACAAGAACGAGCCTCTCTGTGCTCAACAGGTTGTCAAGGGCGCGAAACTGAATCGTATTGCCTTCAACCCCAAGGAGCCTATCATCCTTGTCGGTGACACTAGAGGTAGCATTCTGTCATTGAAGCTGTCCCCCAACTTGCGCAAGAAGCCTGAGTTGAAGAAGGGTCAGAGTGAAGATGCTGCTAGCCTCCGTCAATTGGAAGTCGACAAGTTGGACCGATTGATTGAGATTACTCTCAAGGACAGAGAATTGCTCGACCGCTAAAAAGAAAAGAAAAAGTAAATTAAATTTTTTTTAGACTTTGTTCAACAGAAAAAAAGATCGGCAAGCTTTTATTTTTTGTTTTCGTGATTATTATTTTTTAGACAACGAATCAAAATCTCCGAGAAAAAATAAACCCG
>PFLZ01000147.1:0-3968 GCA_002784795.1 Candidatus Magasanikbacteria bacterium CG_4_10_14_0_8_um_filter_42_12 | reverse complement strand
TTTTTTATGATACCAATACTTGTACGGTATTTATGGAATAGCAAGGCAGAAGCATACAATACATGGATCGCAAATAATAATAAAAATATAGCATACAACGGTCCAGGGATGGGCCAAAAACGAAACCACAATCTTGGTTCTACACCAACAATAAACCAGGATGTATTGGTAATAGCTACCCAAAAAAGAGAAAAAGAATAAAAAATAACAAGAACAAATTTATAAAATCGCTGTTTGTCTATTTCCAAAAACACTAAGACCATGTGAAAGAACGAGATAGATGTAAAAATCGCTCCATACATGAGTGAACGAGACCAAAATAATGCCGAAGACGCAGTATCTGCAATTTGCCAAAAAAAATACGGTACACTCCATACAGCTACGGCAAAACAAAAATATGCCACGTATCTTGTGATTCTTTTTTTGGAATTTGTAATCAAAATATATCCGCCGAGTCCCAAACTTGTCACAGCGTTGATGAGCGCGGAGATACTAAAATAAGTAAATAATCCATCCATATACACATATTGTATCATAAAATAAAAAGAATCTCGATAATATCGAGATTCTTTCCCCTGTTTGTACAGATAATGTGATATTTTCTAGACAAAAGGTGCAATGTTCATCGTCGGGGGGAGACGACGAACATTGCATGCAGTGATCTGGCGATTCGAGAGAACTCGTCTCAAACGAATCGCAGCATGAATCACTGCTGTCAGTTGTTGCGCACCACCGCGACGGTGTGCGCACCGCAGGCCGGCATGGTCTCGAGCGTGATGTTGCTCGACTTGGCACCAGCCTTGACCAGATGCTTGCGAAGGTCCGCCGGACGACGACGACGAAGCCCCGGCCATCCAGTCCGGTACTTCACCGAGAAGCCCCAGACAGTCCTGTTGATGTGCGCTGTCACGAAAATGCCACCCGCCTTGAGGATCCCGAGACAGCCCCGGAAGTTCCGGATCCGATCTCGGTTCTTGAGGTAGTCGATCAGACCGACTTCCTCCAGAATGTCCAGCTTCAGACCGTGCTCCTCGCAGTACGCGAAGAACTGCGAAGCTCGCATGTGGTGAGTGAACACCACATCATCGCTGAAGCCGCGGAACCGGGCAGAGTCTCTCGCACTGCGAAGTGCCTCGGAGTTCGTGTCCACGAAGTGGAAGATGAACTTCACAGCAGGCAGACCTTCAACCACACGTTCGAGGTTCGTAAGGTACGCGGCATCGAGCGAAGTCCGCGAAGAGCCAGACGCGATGGAGCCCATGACGATCTCCATCTGCCCAGCACGAACGAGCTCATCAATGTGCTTCTTCTGAGCCTCCGTCGCAGAGAATAGACGGTTGGTCACGTCGAGCGCCTCAGGCTGCCCGTACTCATGCAAGAAGGCCTTTTCCTTCGCCGTCAGATGTTGGATCTGAGGAAAAATCGCCTCACGATCGTAGATCGGCACCAACGCACCAGTGCCAGTGACACAGCGACGAATCTGCTGCGCCATCTCATGCGTCGGGTACCACGGCGGAGTACAGGAGTTCAGAAGCTCCTTGTACTTCTTCGGCGTACGTGACTTCTCCTTGAAGACCTTCCACCAGAACAGCACGAAGACCCACAGGGCGGAGATGTTCTGGAAACACCATCGCCAGAAGCCATACTTGCCCTTCTCGGGCTTGAACCTCTTCGACAACAGGAACTTCTGCAAGACCGAGTTCTTGTCGATGCCCGTGAGCAGGTAGGTCGTGCCGTCTTCGCTTTTGTACTCGTAGCGCTGGCCGTAGCGATTCACCTGAGCTGCAGCCTCTTCATCAGAGGTTTGGGTCATTCCTTCGAATGAAAAAGAACCATCAAACAGAGCCATCTCATACCCCCCCGCCTCAGCGGAAAGTGAATGGGAGGATCATTCCTCCAAGAGAATATGTATGACATACTCTCTTCGAAAAACGATACTCGACCCTATCAAAACCTCCCATGTTTGTCAATATAGGCACCAGGATGTAAAAACCATGGTGTTTGTTTCCTCATCATGGCTTTTTTGTGACAGACAGAAATTGTAAATAGAACATGTACGTTTATATATTATCTCGAAATCTCCCAAACGTAATATCAAGTGCTTCGTATACTTTTTTCATTCGTTCTACGGACAGTTCTGCCTTCTTTGCGACAATATGTGTTCGATCTATTGTTTCAAGCTTATGCAGCATACAGATACCATCTTTGCCAAGTCCTGTTTCTTCTTTTGGAAGGAGTACTTCATTGACAAATACGTCATCGCCCTTTTTGTATGGTTCGACTTTTGCACAGATGACTGTTGGGAGCCCCTGATTCAATGCATCATCCTGAATAATAACGGCAGCATGTTCACGTGTTCTCTTTTCTTCAGAAAAAAGGACAATATCACCCCGACGTATTGCTCCGCAGTACATGTTGTCAAAATCAAAGGGCATACAGTAACATTATTGTCTTGATTTCCCAACTTTTCTCAACTCTTTTTCCATCTTTTCGACCTCAGATTGATGCTTGTGAGTCAAAATACATGCTTCTACAAATTTACTTCGCTGTCCATGCGGAAATGCTTTGCGAAAATACGCTGCGACAGGCTTCGGGAGTTTGAGTGTCACCCGCTCGATACTACCCATTGCCTTGACCATATAATGAAATGTTAGATAGAAAAAGTATACACCTATCAAGGTGTACTACAAAGGTGTACTGTGGATAATGTTTCAATAAACAATTAACAAATAACTATTAACAATTCTGGAATGATCGTTACTTTTGTTCATAGTAAGTTTACATAACAAAACATCGGGGTGTCCCGATGTTCGTAATTTCGTACAGTTCGTAGTTTCAGGGAACACTGATGCTTTAGTACGCACTCCTATTACATCTTTTCCACTGTCTCAATCCCAAGCAATAATAATCCACGAGTCATCACATCACGCACGGCCACAATAAGTGCAATGCGGAATGCCTGTACCTCTTCTGCAGCATCGAGGACTGGACACGCGGCATAAAATGCATTGAACGCCTGGGCCAATTCAAACGTATATTTTGCAACATGTGAAGGATCATACTGCTCTATTGCTCGTTTTGTCACTTCGGGATAGTTTGCAAGCAAAAGAAGTAATTTTTTTTCTTCCTGAGAAATTTGTAATGTGTAGTTTGTTATTATTTCTGATTTCTGATTTCTGATTTCTGATTTGTTCAGGATACTACCAATACGTGCCACAATATACAGTAAATACGGCCCACTATCTCCTGTTGTCGAGACACTCTCTTCCATATCAAAGGCGACATCTTCCGAGACGTTTGCTTTAAGCATGGCGTATTTGAGTGCAGCACTGGAGATCTTCTGGATTGTTTCAACAGTAAGTCCATGATCTTCTTCACGTTCTGCCAAAATTTTTCGAATGTTTTTTTCAACTTCATCCATCAAATCATCTCCAGCAATCACATTTCCTTTTCTTGAACTCATTTTTTGTTCACCTTTCAATTGGAGGTAGCCCCCAACGAGATGAAATTCTTTTCCCGTTGTTTGTGGCAACAATTGTTCCAGTGCTTTGAAGACGACTTGGAAATATCCTGTTTGTTCTTTTCCTACCACATGAATGACTTGGTTGGGTGTAAAATCTGTAAAATGTTTTTCTGCAAGTGCGAGTTCTTTTCCTTCATAGGTTGGATAGCCTTTGCTATTGAGAAAGACTCTGTCATGCAGATCGTATTCACTCCCAGGGAAAATGACAGCACCATCGCTTTCTTTAAAAATTTCTTTTTGTCTTCCTTCTTCTACGAGTTCAACGCCACGTTCGTATGTTTCAGATTCAAAATACATCCGGTCAAAGTGGCTGCCAAGTTTTTTATAGATTGTATCAAAATAATCAAGACTCCACTGTCTTCCTGTTTTATAGACTTCTTGAATCGAGGCATCACGTTCGTACACCATTTCGTTAAATCGTCCCACAGCTTTTTGTGCTTCTTCA
>PFLZ01000100.1 GCA_002784795.1 Candidatus Magasanikbacteria bacterium CG_4_10_14_0_8_um_filter_42_12 | reverse complement strand
ACAGAACTCCATAGCAGTCACCAATTACGGTTGTTATAGAGAACTGATACCCCGCCCCTCTGGGGCGGGGAGCTTCATTATACACTCCTTCGAAGACCCCCTCTTGATCTCCCCCTTGGTCCCGAACGCACTTTGTGTCGTCGGGATCAGTGTTCCCTGATAAGGGGGAGAAACGTACTAATATGCTATGAAACTAGATATATCAGACATCGAACACATCGCAACCCTTGCAAGACTTCATCTCACGGATGAGGAAAAGGAACGCTATGCCGGACAACTCTCGGCGGTTTTTGAGTATATTGGCATGCTGAATGAAGTGGATACGACAGGAGTAGCAGAGACCTGCCAGGTGACAGGACTAGAGGATGTTGTGCGAGAAGATGTGGTCGTGGAGAGTGATGAGGAGACGAGAAAGAAAATTATTGCACAGTTTCCTGCGAAGGTGGGGAACCTGTTGAAGGTGAAGGCAGTTTTTGAATCATAAATAAACATGATAGAAAGTTCCCCTCCTTACCAAGGAGGGGATAGGGGAGGTTATCGCAATACCACTGAACTTGCTTCTGCGTAAACCCCCTCTTGATCTCCCCCTTGGTAAGGGGGAGAAACCTACTAAGATATATGAACTTGAATGAATTGACAATACAAGAAGCCAGAGATGGACTCGATAAAAAAGAATTTACCTCTGTCGAACTCACACAAGCCTGTCTTGACCGTATTCATGATCGCAATGAGGAAATCAATGCGTTTATTACGGTGACAGACGAACTCGCACTCGAAGAAGCGAGAAAAGCGGATGAGATGATTGCGCGGGGAGAGCAAAAAATGCTCACAGGTATTCCATATTCTGTAAAAGATGCTATCTGTACACTCGATGTCCGTTCGACTGCGTCTGCAAAAATTCTCGACAACTATATTCCACCATTTGATGCGACCGTAATCAGAAAAATTCGTGAACAGGGAGCAGTCCTTGTGGGAAAAACAAATTGCGATGCATTTGGACACGGAGCGAGTAATGAACAGTCCATGTACGGTCCGGTAAAAAATCCGCATGACACGAGTAAAGTCGCCGGTGGATCGTCTGGTGGTGCAGCTGCGTCTGTGGCTGATCACCAATGCCTTTTTGCAATTGCAGAAGATACGGGTGGATCTATCCGTCAGCCTGCGGCACTGTGTGGTGTCTACGGTATTCGCCCTAGCTATGGACGCAACTCTCGCTACGGTATTATGCCTATGGCAAGCTCTTTTGACACTGTTGGACCAATGGCAAAGACAGCGTCAGATATTGCAATTGTTATGGAAGTGATGGCAGGAGTAGATGCAAAAGATGCTACGACTGTTCCAGAGGATGTTCCTGTGTACAGTGAGGAATTGCAGAATGCAGATTTTAACATGCAGAATATTCGAATCGGTGTACCAAAGGAATATTTTGAAATAGAAGGGCTTGATCCAGAAGTGAAGGAAGCAATTGAAGAGAAAATTACATCATTAGAAAACGCAGGTGCTACGATTGTTCCTGTTTCACTGCCACATACAAAATACGCCATCCCTGTGTACTATATCGCTGTGCCGAGTGAAGATAGTTCAAATCTTGGGCGCATCGATGGCATTCGCTATGGTGTGCAAGCAGATATGGAAAATTTGTATAATACCTATGCACATTCTCGTGCGCACGGATTTCCAGAAGAAGTAAAACGTCGTATCATGGTCGGGACGTATGCACTCTCTGCTGGCTACTACGATGCGTATTACCGGAAAGCACAACAAGTACGCACTCTCATCATGCAAGATTTTGATACTGTGTTTCAAGACGTGGATGTTCTCATCACACCAACATCACCATTTCCTGCGTTTGGCATTGGTGAAAAAAAAGACGATGTCATCGCCATGTACCTTGCAGATGTCTTCGTCAGCCCTGGCGCTGTTGCAGGGATTCCTGGTATTTCTGTCCCTGCTGGCAATACAAAAGCCGGCCTCCCAATTGGACTCCAGATCATGGGGCCGAGAATGGGGGAGAGTAAGATTCTTCAGGTAGCAAATGTGCTATAATACAAACATAAACTTTATAGCACACAGATCACCAGGATTACCGAGATAATCCAGGATTTTGTTATATAGATCTTGGTTTATCATGGAGATCATGGAAATCCGTGTTCTATTTGTTCAAACAATTCATATATATGCGTGAAGAAACAATAAAAAAAGTACAAGAACAAGCAGACAAGGATTTTAGCTATGCACTGAATGAAACAGGGGATTACCGCGAGTCATGGCGGATTTTTCGTATCATGGCAGAATTTGTCGAAGGATATCAGTTTTTGGATTCGCTCAGCAATGTCGTCACCGTGTTCGGATCGGCTCGATTTGATGAAGATCAAAAACATTATAAAATTGCCAGAGAATTCGGCACACTGCTTGCAAAAAAAGGATACACGACTATTACAGGTGGTGGTCCGGGTATCATGGAAGCAGCCAATAGAGGAGCACAAGAAGGAAAAGGACGTTCTGTTGGTATCAATATTCAATTGCCGTTTGAACAGCGAGTCAATCCGTATGTTGGCGAGTCAACAGCGTTCTATTACTTTTTCACACGAAAGGTAATGCTCACCAGCCCTGCGCAGGCGCATATTTTCTTTCCTGGTGGATTTGGGACATTCGATGAATTTTTTGAAGTTGTTCACAATATTGAAATTGGTAAGATGTGTCAGATGCCCATAGTGTTGGTAGGCAAAGACTATTGGGAACCTATCGTTGCCTTTATCCGAGAAAAATGTGTCCCTATGGGCTCTGTAAAAGAAGAACATGTCAACACCTGGCATGTCGTAGATACGGCAAAAGAAGCCATGGACATTATGGAAAATAGTAATGATGAATTGCCAAAGTGCGATTTGTCTGTATCCAATTTTCACAGTGGACAAAAAAACATGGACTGGCGCATTTTTCGTATTATGGCTGAACTGGTAGAAGGATTTGAATTTCTTACCGGCCTTGTCGAAGATGTGACCGTACTCGGAACGCGTCATGTCGAAAAAGAATCTGAAGCATATGAAAAAGCATATGAGCTGGGAAGAGCCTTGGCAAATAGCGGATATGCGGTGATTACTGGCGGATCTGTCGGCATCGCAGAAGCTACCAATAAAGGTGCAATGGAAGCTGGAGGAGATTCACTTGGTATCGGTCTGGATGTCTATGGAAAAGAATCCATGAATCCATATGTGACAAAATCTATCTCATTCAAATTTCCATTCACACGAAAACTGATTGTTACTGCGCCGTCAAAAGGATTTGTCTTTTTCCCGGGTGGGCTTGGGACGATGCATCACTTGTTTGAAGTACTGACCTTGATAGAAACAAAAAAAATGCAACCAGTGCCAATTATTTTGATTGGTCATGCATATTGGGAGCCACTCCATGCGTTTATCAAAGAAACAATGGTGCACGATCTCAAAACAATTAGTGATAAAGATGACGAACTCTATCAAATTGTTGACACTGTCGACGCTGCGATGAAATTGATCAATGGATTCCGTCCACACAATAATAAAAAAGCATAACTATGTTGCCTTGGTTTCAGTTTACGACGGTGCATATTGGCCCAGTTCCTATTCAGGTGTGGGGATTTTTTGTTGCCATGGGCATGTTGCTCAGTATTGTGTTAATTCAGAAGGAAGCAAAAAAAAGAAATCTTTCTGCTGAGCCATTGCTTGATCTCGCACTCAAGATGATCGTGTATGGTGTGATTGGAGCGAGATTGTTTCATATCTTTTTTTACGAACCAGCCTTTTTCATAGCACATCCTGCGGAAAGTATTGCGGTGTGGCATGGTGGGCTTTCTTCATTTGGAGGACTGGTCGGGGCGATGCTCGCATTTGTGGTTGCTCTCAAACGAAAAAAAATAAAAAAAGAATTCCTTTCAGTATATGGAAATATTATTTCCTATAGCGCACTGTATGGATGGATCGTTGGTAGAATTGGATGTCTCATGATCCATGACCACCTAGGCAAAGAATCAAATTGCCCGCTCGCCTTTGTGTCCCCACAGGGAAAACGGCTTGATATGGCGCTGTTGGAAATACTTGGGTTGTTACCACTTGCGATTGCCTTTTTTATCCTAAAGAAAAAGAAGAAGGAAGATGTTTTTGCGCCAGTATTATTCGTCTATTATGGCATTCTTCGTTTTATCCTTGATTTTTGGCGAGCAGAACCGACGCTTGCTACTGGCGATGTTCGCTATCTTGGATTGACGCCAGCGCAATATTTTGCTATGGTCCTCGTAGTTTTTGGAGTATTTCTTCTCCAAAAGAGACCTTTCTTGAAAAAAGTATCATAGCTTATGAAAGAAGCGCGAGAACGTATAGAAATCATGGCGCCAGCAGGATCGTTTGATTCATTGACTGCCGCTATCAAAGCAGGAGCACATTCTGTCTATTTTGGTATCGAACAACTCAACATGCGCGCAAAGGCGGCAAATAATTTTACGATCGATGATCTCACTACTATTGTGTCACAATGTCAGGCGGTCGGCGTAAAAACATATCTAGCGCTCAATACCGTCATGTATACACACGACATGACACTCATGAAGAAAATTTGTGACAAGGCAAAGGAAGTAGGACTCACTGCTATTATTGCGGCAGATTTGGCGGCTATTACGTATGCAAAAAGTATTGGTCTTGA
>PFLZ01000014.1 GCA_002784795.1 Candidatus Magasanikbacteria bacterium CG_4_10_14_0_8_um_filter_42_12 | reverse complement strand
TGAGTATACAGAACTCCATAGCAGTCACCAATTACGGTTGTTATAGAGAACTGATACCCCGCCCCTCTGGGGCGGGGAGCTTCATTCTTTTTTCGACGTAGTCGAAATATAATCTTCTAGTCTTAAATTATACTTGACGACACCACAATCACTCGGTAATGTATCTATAGTCCGTCCGTCACCCTTCACGCTACTTCCCGCCAAGGAGGCTCCAATGAAGCGTGGACTCGTTGCGACACTCTGCTTCGCGCTCCTCATCACCTCGCTCTGGGGGCAGACCGCGATGGCCTCGTGTGAGCGCGTTCTCTTCTACAATGCAGCAACCGGCGACTGCTACATCGAGGAATTCTGCGAGCCGGACACCTGCTACCCCGACGAACTTCCGCCGGAGATGCCAGTGTGCAAGAAGCCCAAGCCGAAACCCTACGTGGATTCGGACCAATGCCTTGCCTACGGCTGGTGCAAGCTCGCATGAGCGACACGACGCCGGAACACCGCTGTCCGGACAACGCTTCACGTAGGAGGGAGCGTCGTCCGGATGGCAGCGACAACACTTTACAAAATTTTTTTTTGTATACTACCACACCAACTTAGTCACAAGACGAAGCCTTGAGCTCAAGTTGGTGTGGTAGTATACTATTTTATATGTAATTTTTTTAAAGGGGGGATATGAAACAAGACATCTATCTTTTTATATTCACACTCATCCTCCTTGGAAGTGTGTTTTTATTTTCCGCACAGGCAAAAAGTGATGCACCAAGTATTGTCATTACAGAAATTGGCGCGTATGAATCAAGTGGTGTCGAATGGATAGAACTATTTAATGCAGGCGATAGTGATATAGATCTTACAGGTTGGAAATTCGTAGAAGCAAATACAAATCACAGCCTATCACTCGCGCAAGGAGATGATGCAACGCTAGGTCAAAACGAATATGCAATCATCGCACAAAATGACGAACAATTCCGCACAAAGTATCCTAATGTTACAGCAATAATTTTCGATAGTTCATGGAGTACACTGAATGAAAGTGGTGAAGAGCTGGCGCTCAAAAATAGCGACGGGGATATTGTCGAACAATTCACGTACATAGCGTCGTCAGACTTTTCACTTGAACGTATAGATCCCCTTTCGCAAAATTATACTGACGCAAACTGGAAAGAACATCCGAACGAAAATACCGCAGGGGTACAAAACTACTGGCATGTAGGGGCAGAACACGATGAACCCATAAACCAAGCACCAACCGCAATCTTTTCTGTTTCTTCTTCCACAATTTTTGTACATGCGACGATCACGTTCGATGCATCAAACTCAATTGATGACGTTGGTATTGCATCGTACTCATGGAATTTTGGTGACGGAGATACTGCAACTACCGTGACAACAACACATGAGTACAATGCGATTGGTAATTATGACGTCATGCTTACCGTAAAAGATACAGACGATGTCGAAGATACACATACACAGACAATTTCTGTTGTAGAACAAACAGAAGAAGACGAAAAACCAATCGACACTTCCACAACAAATTACAACATCCGCATCAACGAATTTGTTTCCAATCCAAACACAGACGAACACGAATGGATTGAATTATTTAATTTTTCTACATCGTCAATTGTTCTCACAGGCTGGACGCTCCACGATGGCGCAGGACAGATTGCTGCACCGACGTCGACGATTGAAGCAAATAATTTTGCTGTAGTTGAACTAAACTCGAGTAAACTCAACAACGGTGGTGATAAAATCACACTCAACAATACGAATGATGAAACGATCAATGCAATTGCATATGGAGATTGGGAGGATGCAACGATTACCGCGCCAGGGAAAGGCAACGCCATGGCAATCGGCGACGATGACGTATGGCACGAGACAACGTCTTCTACGAAAGGAAGTGAAAATATCATCACGGCACCAGTTGAAGAAATAGATGATACGCCGGCTCCATCGTCTGGCGGCGGTGGAGGAGGAAGTGTGACACCTTCATATCAAATGTATGATGAAGGCGTCGTGGTCATCAACGAGCTTGTCTCCGACCCGCAAGATGGAGAAAATGAATTTGTGGAACTCTTCAACACGAGCAACACCAGCATCTCACTCGATAACTGGTGGATAGAGGACGGAAGCGAAGCGAAAACAATGCTCGAAGGAAGTATAGCTGCTCACGGCTTCATCGTTATCGACACACCCAAAGGAAATCTCAATAACAGCGGTGACATCGTCTTGCTTTTTGATCCGAGTGGAAAAAATATTGATAAGGTAACGTACGGAACCTGGGACGATGGCGATACCAGTGACAATGCGCCTGCGCCACCAGACCCACTCAGCATCGCACGCAGATCTGATGGCCTTGATGCAGACAATGATTTTTATGATTTTATCTTGACCGATACCATTACCAAAGGAAAACCAAACATTATTTCTCTCACCACAACAGACGAGAGTGGCACGGGGCAAGTCCTCGGCACAAAAATATTTGCTTCAGACGTTCGCATCACAGAGATCTATCCAAACCCGCCCGGTTCGGATAGTGAAGATGAATGTATCGAGCTCTATAATACCAGCGACAAAACTGTCGACATCACAGGCTGGAAACTCGGTGATAGCTCGAAAAAAAGATATACGCTCACAGACGGTCACATGACACCAGGCGCATATCTCGTACTCAAACGTGCAACGACTGGCATCGCGCTGAATAATAGTGGTGGTGAAGAAGTAGGACTATATGACCCAAACGGTGCCATGGTAGAAAAAGCACAGTACGCTGGCAGCGCACCAGAAGGCCAAAGCTGGGCGCGAAAAGAAGACGGTTCATGGGCATGGACAACAGAAGTCACGCCGAGCGAAGCAAATGTGATAGAAGGAAAAAGCGCTGCACCTATTATTGCGATTGCGGTAGATACCGAAGTTACTGTCGATGAACACGTACTCTTTGATGCATCAGACACAACAGATCCTGAATCAGAAGATATGATCTTTGTCTGGAGTTTTGGCGACAATAGTACTGACGAAGGCGATGTTATCACACATGCATTTGGAGAAGAAGGCACCTACACGGTAACACTTGCGGTTACAGACGCAAGCGGAAACACGAGCAGCAAAGACGTCATTATCATGGTAAAAAATCGTCTTTCTTTTGTTGGTGGGTTTAATGCTGAAACACCTATTGAAAAAATAGAGATTTCAGAAATTCTCCCAAATCCAAAAGGTTCTGACACCACAGAATTTATTGAGCTGTATAATCCTACTGACGAAGTCATTGATCTTACAGATATGAAACTCGATGACGAGGAAGGTGGATCTCGTGCATACACTATCCCACAAGAAACAACCATTGCACCACGACAATACCTTGTTTTTGGAAGACAAGACACAAAGCTGGCATTAAATAATACAACAGACAACGCGCGCATTCTCTATCCAGATGGCACCGTCCTCCGAGAAGTACGCTACGATGACGTGCTCGAAGGACATAGCTATGTGAAAGATGAGAATGACGAATGGATATGGACCAGTACACTGACTCCAGGAAAGGCAACCATTCTGTCACCTCCAGACGATAGCAAAGCGAGCAAGACAATAACAAAAAGCAAGATGGTAAAACCAATCATCAACACCACCCTCGCCATGCTCCGGAGTGAAGACGTCGGTGATACAGTAACACTCAGTGGCACCGTGGCAGTGGAACCAGGCATATTTGGCACACAATATTTTTATATTGTTGATCCAATGCAGGGCAACCAAACAGCCACGACAACAGAGCAAACAGATGAATCACAAGACATTCTTGCAGAGAATGCAACACCTGGCGCGCAAGTGTATATGTTTAGTAAAGATTTTCCAAAGATGGACATCGGTGACATAGTGCAAGTCACCGGAGAAATTTCAGAATCAGGTGGTGAAACACGGATCAAACTCAAAGAAAAAGCTGACATCACAGTACTCGAACACAGCGCACTCCCGACCGGCGTGGCGACGGACATAGCAGACATCGGAGAAGAGCGAGAAGGATGGCTCGTAGAATTGCATGGAGAAATCACAGAATTGAAATCAACATATATGTATCTCGATGATGGCACAGATGAAGTAAAAGTATATTTTCAGCGTGGTGCAGGGATCACGCCAAAAATATATCAGCTCGGCGATCTTGCACAAGTAACAGGAATTGTCGGACAAACAAAAACTGGGTATCGCATTCTCCCTCGATCACAGCGTGATATTATAAAAACCGGTGTTGTAGAAGATATCATTATCGATAGAGAAACTGCGGCAGAAGAAAGTACCAAAGAGATTGCAGAAAAATATCTTACTGCCACAGCAGGAGGACTCACCGCCATCCTCATCGGCCTCCTCGCAAATATGGAGAATAGCCCATTGAAGAAACTTCTTGTGTTGTTTCGGAAGAAAAATGAAGAGGAGGACTAAACAAATTGCACTGCTACCAAATGGTATCTTTGATAAAAAAGTTTTATCATATCCATTGGGGTTTCAAGGGGAAAGCTGTCTGAGCCCACTCCGCTTGCAATGAACACTTTCTTAGCGGCAACACAGGGGCAACACAGGCGAGTTCTTTCCCCTGACACTTTTTGTTCCTTTTTGGTGACAAAAAGGAAGGGAGAATAACTTTCCGGTTTTTCATAGAAAAAA
>PFLZ01000119.1:5006-9582 GCA_002784795.1 Candidatus Magasanikbacteria bacterium CG_4_10_14_0_8_um_filter_42_12 | reverse complement strand
TCCATTCTTTAAGGCTCAGAAGGCCGAGAAGGCTTGGAAAGCCTAGAATGCTGTTTATATCAATCCACTTATTATTTTGAAATAGTTGCTTTCTAAGCCTTCCAAGCTTTCTAAGCATCCTAAGCTTTCTATTATGAACATCAACATCAACTTTACCGGGATCGATCCAACGGAGGCAATCAAAGAATACATCACAGAAAAAGTTGAATCACTGACCACATTTTTTGACCATATAGATTCTGCAGATATTGATGTGGGAATGAAGAGTCAGCATCATCAGAAAGGAAGCGTATATTATGCAGAGTTCAAGTTGCAAATTCCTGGACGACCAAGCTTGTATCTTTCAAAAGAAGCAGAAGATCTGTACAAAGCGATTGATAAAGTAAAAGATCACATGAAAGTAGAACTCGAAAAAGTAAAAGGAAAAATGCATCAGATTGATAGAGAAGAATTGAGAGATGTAAAGGGATACGATGCTGATGCATAACCAATCGATGTGAAATAAAAAAACACGCCCAGATATATCCTGGGCGTGTGTTATTTTTTTTGAAGGGGGAACACGGGAAAGTGAGACCTCACTTCCCGTGTTCCAACACCGACGAAGGCCGCTGCAGGCCTGTCGGTGGTATCCTTCCAAGAGATCTCCCGCTCGAAGCTCTCTTGCAAGGAATTATGTAAGGTGACTCTGACCGCGAACGCTGGCAAGAACGCGTAGCGCAGTCAGAGTCGGGGGGCTGGCGAAAGACTGGGGGGGAACTAGGATAGCCTTTCGCCGCCGCCGTCCTCGAGAGGTTGCTGCCTCCCATATTGGGAGGGCCCTCTATCGAGGTCGTGGGTTGTTCTTCAACCGACGAGGAACCGGCGGTCCTGGCCGATGGTTTCTTCTTTATCGTCCAGGCGGTGTTCACGTGCACGCGCGAGCTGACAGCCCACGCAACCACAGCTTAGCCCATGCGGTTGGCACGGCTGGCAGACCCCAAACATGTTGAGGTCGCCTCGAAGCTTCCTGCACTTGACGCACAGGCGCTTCCCATTGATTCGGATATCCATCATGAGTTGCCTCTCCCCGGTAGAATCTTGGCCATCCATTGGCCGTCGTTGCGCAAAATAATGCCACATTGAGCAATTTTTGTCAACCTGTCTTTATCTATACATCGCGATGATTGCGCCAGGCAGACCATTATTTTTTCTACTAGACATAATGCTTTTTTCTTGCTATAGTAAGACACGTTTTCAAGAGAGACAGATGATCTATTTGTATAGCGTACTCTGCCTACTCTGCTTAATCTGCTTACGAACTGTCTTATGAGTATGTATACAAAAGTTTTTGGAGATCCGAATAAAAAAGCGATTGCAAAGATGCAACCGAATGTTGAGAAAATCAATGATCTTGAGGCTGCCTTTGAGGCACTCAGTGATGCTGATTTGAAAGGGAAAACGGTGGAGTTCAAGGCTCGTTTTGAAAAAGGGGAAACACTCGATGAATTATTGCCAGAAGCATTTGCTACAGTGCGTGAAGCAGGAAAGCGTCTCATGGGGATGCGCCATTATGATGTGCAACTCATCGGTGGCATGGTCCTTCATCAAGGAAACATTGCAGAAATGCGTACTGGTGAAGGAAAAACACTGACAGCAACATTGCCAGTATATCTCAATGCAATCGCAGGACGTGGTGTACATGTTGTGACAGTCAATGATTACCTCGCAAAACGTGATGCTGTATGGATGGGTCAGATTTACGATTTTCTTGGATTGAGTTTGGGAATTATTCAAAATCAGCGTGTTACCTATATCTACGATGCGTCGGTAAAGGGAACAGCAGAAGGCGAGGAACTCGATGAAGAACGGGATGAAATTGGAAGTTTTCATGTAGAAGAAGCATTCCTCCGCGCTGCAAGTAGAAAAGAAGCCTATCATTGTGACATCGTCTACGGTACAAATAATGAATTTGGTTTTGACTATCTTCGTGACAACATGGTGCAGTCACTGGGTGACATGGTGATGCGTCCGGGGAGTGAAATGCCATACTGTATTATCGATGAAGTTGATTCTATTCTCATCGATGAAGCGCGTACTCCACTTATTATTTCAGCACCAGCAGAAAAAGCTGCTGATCAGTATTATCAATTTGCTGCGCACGTGAGAACTCTTTCTGAAGAAACAGATTACAATGTTGATGAAAAAATGCGGAGTGCTACATTAACCGAGGAAGGCATCGCGACATTTGAAAAAATACTTGGCGTTGAAAATATTTATGTCGAAGCTGGTGTGCGAACCGTACATCATATTGAACAGGCACTCAAAGCCGAAGTGCTTTTTAAACGTGATAAAGATTATATTGTCGACAATGGAGAAATTATTATCATTGATGAATTTACTGGCAGAAAAATGCCAGGTCGACGATATTCAGAAGGATTGCATCAAGCAATCGAAGCAAAAGAAAACGTCGACATTCAACGAGAAAGTCAAACACTTGCGACCATTACCTTCCAAAATTTGTTTCGCATGTACGACAAAGTGTCTGGTATGACGGGAACGGCAAAGACCGAGGAAGAAGAATTGTTCAAGATTTATCAACTTGAAGTCATTGTCCTCCCAACAAACAAACCAGATGCCCGTATCGACTTGCCTGATCGTATTTATAAAAATAATAAAGGGAAATACAAAGCGATTGCAGAAAAAATAAAAGAATGTCGTGAAAACGGACAGCCAATTTTGATTGGTACGGCGTCTGTAGAAAAAAATGAAGAGCTCAGTATGTACTTGTCTGCACATGGTATTCAGCATGAAGCCTTGAATGCAAAGAACCATGAACGAGAAGGAGAAATTGTCGCCCAAGCGGGTCGTTCTGGCGCAGTGACACTCGCTACAAACATGGCAGGTCGTGGAGTCGATATCAAACTTGGGGGAAATCCGGTAGATAAAGATGAAGAAAAGAAAGTCATCGATGCTGGAGGACTCTTTGTCCTCGGTACCGAGCGTCATGAGTCACGACGCATTGACAATCAGCTTCGTGGACGTTCTGCTCGTCAGGGAGATCCTGGTGTCACACAATTTTTTGTTTCTACCGAAGACGATCTCATGCGTATTTTTGCAGGCGACCGAATGAAAAATGTCATGGAGAGACTGAACGTGCCAGAGGATATGCCAATCGAGCAAAAGATGATTACCAAAATGCTCGAGAGCGCACAAAAGAAAGTCGAAGGACATCACTTTGATACACGAAAACATGTGTTGCAGTATGACGATGTCTTGAATCGTCACCGTTCTGTTATTTATGCCCGACGAAAAAAAATTCTAGAATTGACAGAGGGAGAAATGCAGCAGGCACATCTTTCTGCGGAAACACAACGTGAAAAAAGAAGCACGAGCAAAGAAGCACATGATGACGATGAACACATCATTGAAAGTGACGAACACTTCACATCGCTCAAGGCCATGATCCTGGATTTGATGGAAGCAGAGATTGAGCATGTTGTTTCGTATCATACCAATTTGGAAAAAGATGAAAGAGAATGGGATCTGAATGAAATCTATGAAACCATGCGAACTATTTTTCCTTTTTCTCCAGAAGAAAAAGAAACACTGTTTGCGCTCAGGGATGGAAAATCATCTTCTGGCAAGCATAACGGTAATGGTAAACTCGAAGATGTGGAACTCCGTGATGCAATCGTAGAATTTTTGCTTGAAAAAGCGAGACAAACATATATCTCACTAGAAGAAAAAGTAGCCGCAACTGTGGGTGATGCAGAAGGTAGTGACAAGGTCGTCCATTCTATGGAAAAAGCACTTTTGTTGCGTGCTATCGATACACTGTGGGTAGAACATCTTGAATCTGTGTCACATGTACGACAGGGAATTGGTCTCCAAGGATATGGGCAGCGAGATCCATTAGTAGAATACAAAAAAGAGACATTTTTCCTCTTTAATGACATGCTCGCGAATATCCAAAAAGAAGTCGTCTATTCATTTTTCAAAGTGAATATTGGTCTTGACCTTGCACCAAGTATTATGTCGTCTGACAAGATGACACTCGAAGGAGCAAAAAAAGATATGAGTGAGCAAGGCGAACATATTGAAAAAAAAGAACGTGATGAAACAGGAGAAAAAGTAGGACGCAATGATCCGTGTACATGCGGAAGTGGAAAAAAGTATAAGAAGTGTCATGGCGCGTGATAAAAAATAAACAATGTCCAATAAACAATAAACAAAAAATCACCCGTGTCTCCTTGCATGTATATCGCAATTTGTGAGATACACATGATGAAGCGGGTGATTTTTTTAAACTCGCGCGGCGCCTCCTCGTGTTGTGCACAGGAAGGCGCTCTGCGATGTTGTCAGAAGACATAGCCCCAGTGCTGCGGCAGTGGTGTGGGCCTCGGACGCGCCAGTCGGCGCAGGTATGCCTTCTTTTCCTTCTTGCGACGCTTCTTTGCGGCAGCCGCCGCACCACCACGGAACTGTTTCTTCGAGCGCAACTTTGACAGTTGCCTTTGGTTGATACCTTGTTTGACTCGATTCATATCCACTCCTTGGTTCGGGTAACAATACCCTATATCATGTCAATAAAAATAAT
>PFLZ01000119.1:4749-4897 GCA_002784795.1 Candidatus Magasanikbacteria bacterium CG_4_10_14_0_8_um_filter_42_12 | reverse complement strand
CAAAACAACAGGTACGCGCAAAGATCCGATGGGGGATTTTCGGCATATTTGCGCTTCTTTTGATTGCACTTGCATATGATGGACCTACTTATGCAAACCGAGCGATTGATGCTGTGAACAACACCGTCGCACTCGGACTACCGCGTAT
>PFLZ01000119.1:0-4727 GCA_002784795.1 Candidatus Magasanikbacteria bacterium CG_4_10_14_0_8_um_filter_42_12 | reverse complement strand
ACTTGGTCTTGATTTGCAAGGTGGAGCCCATCTTATCTACGAGGCTGACACGAAAGAAATTGACCCTGCTGACCGACCCGATGCTGTAGAAGGTGTCCGAGACGTTATTGAACGTCGTGTAAACGGTATCGGTGTGGGTGAACCAAATGTACAAACATCAAAAGTAGGGGACACGTATCGCGTGTTGGTAGAACTGCCAGGAGTTACTGATGTCAATGTGGCAATTGCGATGATTGGTGAAACACCAATTCTTGAATTTCGTGAGGAAAATAATGTGCCACCACGAGAGTTGACAGAAGAAGAACAAGGACAAATTGATACCTATAATGCAGATGCCTCTGACCGAGCTGATGCTGCTTTGAAACGTGTTCATGATGGAGAATCTTTTGAAGACGTTGCAAAGGAAGTATCTGAAGATGAACAGAGCAAAGTAAATGGTGGGTACATCGGATTTGTGAGTGAACAGAGCATTTACTCAGAAATTTTTGCTTGGGCTGAAAATGCAAGGGAAGGTGATGTTTCAAAAAAAGTTGTTGAGACTGATGGAGGATATGAAATTATAAAAAGAGGTGGTTCACAAGATGGTGATGTACAGACCACTGCGAGCCATATTCTGATTTGTTATCTCGGCGCAAAAGATTGTTCTGCTACTATGACAAAGCAAGAAGCCTTGGCAAAGGCAGAAGAATTGTATGTTCAGGCAAATGCAGACAATTTTGTTGACCTCGCAAAAGAAAATTCTACAGAACCTGGTGCAGAGGTAAGTGGTGGAAGTCTTGGAACATTTGGTCCTGGATCCATGGTACCAGCATTTGAAGAAGCCTTGAGTGCCGCACAACCAGGAGAAATCATTGGACCAGTAGAGACAGAATATGGTTATCATATTATTTATAAAGAAGCAGAAGCACCGTCAATAGAATATGAAATTTCTCTTGTCCATATCAAAAAATTAACTGCGACCGATATTCTTCCTTCACAAGATCCTTGGATGCCAACACAGCTCTCTGGAAAAAATCTTGATAGAGCAGAAGTCGTTACTGATTCACAGACTGGCCAAATTCAAGTATCACTCTTGTTTGATAGTGAAGGTACAGCATTGTTTCGAGACATCACAGAAAGAAATGTCAACAAGCAAGTAGCGATCTTTCTCGATGGCAGTGTGATTAGTGCGCCTGTTGTTCAGGCGATTATTACTGATGGACGTGCTGTTATCACTGGCGGATTTGACCTTACAGAAGCGCGACTTCTTGCACAGCGTCTCAATGCGGGGGCATTGCCTGTACCTGTAGACCTGGTAAGTCAGCAGACTGTTGGTGCCTCACTTGGTGCCGCGTCATTTACCTCGAGTGTAAAAGCAGGACTTGCTGGAATTATTTTCGTCATGATGTTCATGATGTTCTTTTATCGCTTGCCTGGATTAATTTCTGTGGTTGCCTTGACTGTCTATGTGGCGGTGTCACTCGCACTCATGAAACTGATTGGTGTCACACTCACCCTCGCTGGTATTGCTGGATTTATCCTCTCTATCGGTATGGCGGTGGATGCCAATGTGCTCATTTTTGAGCGTATGAAAGAAGAACTGCGAGATGGCAAGAGTTTGAAAGGAGCTGTAGAAGAAGGATTCCTCCGTGCATGGACATCTATCCGAGATGGAAACATATCTACATTGATTACGTGTGGATTCCTGATGTTCTTTGGCTCTAGTTTTGTCAAAGGATTTGCAATCACCTTGTCACTTGGTCTCTTGGTAAGTTTGTTCTCCGCTATCACTGTCACTCGTATTATGCTTCGCTTTGTAGTCCCATGGTTTAGTGAACGAGCAAACATGCTCTTCCTAGGGGCTACAAAAAAAAGTGAAAACGTTTAATCTCCGTATATGAATATTATCAAGCATAGAAAGATTTCATTTTTCATCTCAGGCGTGCTTTTTCTGACAAGTGTTGTTCTCTTGTTTACCATTGGATTGAAAGCAGGTATTGATTTCACCGGAGGATCACTGCTCGAAGTGACATTCACAGAAAACCGTCCAACTATTACGGAAGTTAGTGAAGCACTCACACCACTTGGCCTGGGTGAAGTACAAGTACAGCCTGCAGGAGATCATGGCATGATATTGCGATTCAAGTACATTTCTGAAGAAGAACATCAAACTATTCTTTCGACATTGCGTGAGTCATTTCCTTCTGAACAATCTGCTCCTCCTGCACCAGAAGTAGTAATTACAGGAGATGGTCCGCAGGACAGTGGCCTTACGATAGAAACAGAGGATGGGAATGCCGTGCTTGTCAATGCCACGCCAGAGAGTGACACCGTGGCACCTGCTATTATTGAAGAACGATTGGAAACTATTGGGCCATCGATTAGTGCACACTTGAAAGAACGTGCCTTGGAGATTGGTCTAAGTGTTGTCATTGCGATTGTCATCTTTATTGCGTACGCATTTCGACGAGTATCAAAACCAGTGTCATCATGGAAATTTGGTGTGACCGCTATTATTGCTCTTGTTCATGATGTTATGATCGTGGTGGGTATCTTTGTCCTTCTGGGATATTATCTGAATGTAGAAGTGAATATTCCGTTCGTCGTTGCCCTCCTTACTATTCTTGGATATTCGGTCAACGATACGATCGTGGTATTTGATCGTATTCGAGAAAATCTGATTCGTATGGGATATCAACGATTTGAAGAAGTCGTGAATAAAGGAGTGAATGATACCTTGCTCCGTTCGTTCAATACATCATTTACGACTTTGTTGGTATTGAGTACATTGTTCTTCTTTGGTGGAGAATCTATCAAGTATTTTGCCCTTGCACTTATTGCCGGAACTATCGTTGGTACGTATTCTTCTATCTTTTTGGCAAGTCCTATTTTGGTGGTGTGGGAAAGGTGGACACGTCGATAATCTCAGTATTGCACAAAAACAAAGAAGTCCACATTTGTGGGCTTTTTTATTTTTCCGTGTTATACTGTACGTATATTTTCTACTAATATCACATTGTATGTCTGACCAAATGCTTCGTCATGTCATATCTTTTTTGGGGATGCTTGCGTTTGTTGTTACCTATTGGGCTGGATATGTGACTGGTACGCAGGGATGGTGGTTCGTAGGTATTCTTTCTTTTTTTACCTACGCTGTCATCTATAAACTTGTAGAAGCCTAATCGCAGCTAGATCTATGGATGTTTTTGGGTTATTTACCCTCAATCTTACTGGGGTCATATCCTTTTTTCAATCAACGAGCCCTACGGCATTGATTGTTCTTGGTGTTGGTATTGTTGGGTGGCTTCCACTCATCTATTTGTTATTGTTCGCAGGCCTTTCTTTTTATAAAGATTATAGAGAGGATAAATTTACGGCAAAATGGGAGTGGATAGTGTTGGCTATAGATATCCCACAGCTCAACATTCAGACGCCGATGGCCGTAGAACAATTGTTTTCTCATCTTGCTGGGGCATATGATCCGCCTGGTATTCGAGATGTATTTTATCGTGGACACAAGCAACGATGGTTTAGTTTTGAAATTATTAGTATTGAGGGATATATTCAGTTTGTCATACGTACAGAAAAAGGTCTTCGTGATTTGGTAGAAGCTTCTGTCTATGCCCAGTATCCCCAAGCAGAAATTACCGAAGTACAGGATTATGTTTCTTCTGTTCCAGATTCATACCCAAATGCTACGCATGATATTTGGATTGCAGACATTGTGACGGCAGAAGATGACTCATTTCCACTCAGAAGTTATCGAGAATTTGAACACAGTATTTCAAAAGATACTGTTCTCAAAGATCCAATGGGGACATTTTTGGAAAGTTTTAGTCGTATTGGGATAGGAGAACAGATGTGGTTTCAGATATTAGTACAGCCTATTGGAAATAAATGGAAAGAGGATGCCATAAAAAAAGTGAAAGAATTGATAGGAGAAAAAAGTGGGGGAGGAGGAAAAAGTATTTTTTCTGGCCTCACAGATAATGCACTCACAAAAGAAGTGGGAAATAGTTTTAGCGAAATTTTGGCGCAACTTACTGGTACCGAAGCAACCGTAGGGGGTGCTGACGCAAAAAGTAACGATAGAGAAGAACCAAACCAAATGCGGTATATGACACCTGGTCAAATGAAGCTTGTTGAAGGCATTGAGCTCAAGATAAGTAAAATAGGATTCAAGACAAAAATGCGAGGTGTCTACGTTGCACAGAAAGCGAGTTTCAATCCTGACAGAGGTGTGCATGCCTTACTTGGGGCGATTACACAGTTTAATATTCCAAGTGCAAATTCACTGGTCCCTGCGGTAACGACGAGCCAGCCTACACCAAAACAGTCGGAAGCAAAAAAAGCAGAGTTGTTGAAAGCGTTTAAAAAAAGAAAAATGAACGTTGGGGCCAATCCTTTTGTGCTCAATATCGAAGAACTTGCGACGGTATGGCATTTCCCAATGTCTCATGTGGTAACACCAATGCTCCAAAAAGCGCAGCTCAAGACAGCCGAGCCACCGAGTGGACTTCCTATTGAGCGTGCCTTGCCTGTGGTCGAGTCATCGACAGAACAATCGCCAGGACGAACCTATATTGATGATTCTGGGCAGATACATTATGTGGATGATCAAGAGCAGCGGTTTGGATGATGACAACGAACAAATAACTATTAACAATTAAGACTTAATGGACAAAACGGTCGGCTAGAATTTAGGTTTTCCTTTCAAAATTTCATCAATAAGTTTTACTTTTCTTTTG
>PFLZ01000062.1 GCA_002784795.1 Candidatus Magasanikbacteria bacterium CG_4_10_14_0_8_um_filter_42_12 | reverse complement strand
GTGAAATTTGAAGACGCGCAGTACATTGTTGCAAAAGATTTGCTCATGGCAAATGTTGAAGGAAAAGAGTTTGAAGTAATAGCACAAGTGCGTGGAAAAGATTTGGTTGGATTAACATACGAACCACTCTTTCCATATTATGCTGATAGTGAAAACAGTTTTCGTGTGGTGACGGCTGATTTTGTTACGATAGACGATGGTACTGGACTTGTGCATCTTGCACCTGCATTTGGGACGGATGATTACGAAGTATTCAAAAAAGAAAAAGTGCCGTTCATCCAGCACATAGGTATGGATGGATTGTTCAAAAAAGAAGTGACCGATTTTGCTGGCATGCATGTGAAGCCAGTAGAGGATCACATGGCAACGGATATTGAAATCGTGAAGTGGCTCGCGCACAATGGAAAATTATTTTCAAAGAAAAAATACGAACACAGCTACCCACACTGTTGGCGTTGTGATACACCACTTCTCAACTATGCAACAGATAGTTGGTTTGTCGATGTGACAAAAGTAAAAAAGAAAGCACTCGAACTTGCAGAAGATATCAATTGGTCACCCGCACATATCAAGGAAGGTCGTTTTGGCAAGTGGCTGGAAGGGGCACGTGATTGGTCTATTTCTCGCCAGCGTTTTTGGGCATCGGTGATTCCTATCTGGCAGAGTGAGGATGGTGATCAGATCTGTGTTGGGTCAGTAGAAGAACTCAAAACATTGTCAGGACAAAAAGTTGATGATCTTCACAAACATATTGTCGATAAGATTACGTTTGAAAAAGAGGGAAAGACGTATACTCGTGTTCCCGATGTGCTCGATACGTGGTTTGATTCTGGATCCATGCCATACGCACAGGTGCATTATCCATTCGAACATCCAGAAGTGTTTGAGCAAGGTTTTCCTGCAGAATGTATTGCAGAAGGCCAAGACCAAACGCGCGCATGGTTTTATTATCTGCACGTCATCGCGAGTGCGATCAAAGGAAAACCTGCATTCAAGAATGTCATCGTGAACGGTATTGTGCTCGCAGAAGATGGAAAGAAAATGAGCAAGAAGTTGAAGAATTATCCAGATCCAAATGAGTTGCTTGAAAAATATGGTGCGGATGCACTTCGTTATTATCTCGTGACGTCGCCAGTCATGCAGGCAGAAAATTTGAATTTTGTTGAGACTGGTGTTCGAGAAGTGTACAACAAAGTCGTGAATACATTGTGGAATGTGGTTGAGTTTTACATGATGTTTGCAGATGGACGACAGACGACAGACGACGGACAACAGTCTTCTTATGTATTAGATCGTTGGATACTTGCGCGTTTGGCAGAATTAAAAAAAGTCGTTACGGATGGCATGGACGCATACAATTTGCCAGAAGCGAGTCGTCCGATTATGGATTTTGTCCTTGATTTATCACAGTGGTATGTTCGTCGCAGTCGTGATCGATTCAAGTCTGACGATGAAGCAGAAAAAAACTCTGCAGTAGAAACGCTTGGCTATGTACTTCTCGAACTCAGTAAAGTCATGGCGCCGTTTACGCCGTTTATTGCAGAAAAAATATATCAGACAATTAACAATAAACAAGTAACAACTAACAGTGCTGCAGAGTCTGTACATCTTGTTGATTGGCCTGCTGTGGATGCAAAAATTGATACAGAGGTTTTGGAGAATATGAATCTTGTAAGAAAGGTGACAGAGGTAGGAAATGCACTCAGAAAAGAAGCTGGAGTGCCAGTGCGCCAACCACTTTCATCTTTTGAGATTCCTTCCTGGAAAATCAATGAAGACCAAGTATTTTTGGACTTGATAAAAGAAGAGTTAAATGTGAAAAATGTTGGACCTGATGTTTTGATCGGGACAGAATCGTATGTAGAAAAAATTCTTGAAGGTTCGCAAGGTCAAGATAAATTTGTGCTTAACACCGAAATTACAGACGATCTCAAAAAAGAAGGTCTTGTTCGTGAAGTTGTCCGAGCTGTCAATCAGATGCGAAAGGATCAAGGTTTGACACGTGAGGATCGAGTTGTGTTGTCGTACAAAACAGATGATGTTGTTCTCGCTTCAGTCTTTACCGATTTCAGAGAAGAACTCATGTCGAGTGTCCTCGCTGATGATATTGTAGAAGGTGATGGCGAGAATGTAGATCTATCAGGGCATGAAGTGGAATTGGGATTGCAGAAGGTGTAACGTCAAAAGCATTATAAAAAGACTCGTTATGTATAGCGAGTCTTTTTTCATTTTTTCCCCTCCTTACGAAGGAGGGGATTGAGGGGAGGTTACGTAGAAGCAAGAATGGTGGTAATCCGCAACCCCACCCTGACCCTCCCCTTATAAATGGGAGGGAACGTACTACGAAGAACGTTGTAGAAAAAAAGTCCTCCCCAGATAAGGGGAGGACTTAGGTGGGGTTGCGTGGTTTGGATAACTAGCATTGACAAATTCACTTTATTCTGCTAGGTTTCTATGATATATTCTTTTATATTCGAACTTCGTGCGTTGTATTTTTTTTGAAAAAGTATAGAGCATGTAGCTCGTTTGTGACCGAGTTGCTGCTACTTCGCGTGAGTATGCGAGGATGCCATGTTTGTCACTTTGGAGGATTCTACAATTGGACACTCGTCACCCCACCTCGGAGGACTGTTCTAACACTACCATGGGGCCGGTCCCCTCGGAAGATTTCGATCTCGTGGAGAACTTCTTCGAGGAGCAGCTCAGTGTGGCGGCTCGTACGCCGGAGGAGCGCGCGCGCTGGGCTATGAACGACATGAACAGTCGTATGTTCTGCCGTGCTCGTCGTCCTCTGAGCGTGGCTCGTCGCGACGAGATTGAGGAGAAGTTCTCTGGAGCCTTCAATCGGCAGGAGGATGACTGATGGCCAAGAGCTGCATTCCCGATTTCGCCAGCCGTCCGAGCGTCTCGGCGGTGATCATCCAGGGGGCTACCAAGCGTCCCGTGATCATCGAGCTGGGTGACCAGTTCTACCGGGCGACGTGGGAGAACAGAGATCACCTTCGTGAGCTGGAGGATGTGTTCTACAGCAACCCGGCTCGGTTCACCCCGCATTGCGAAGTCCTGCTCGCGCAGGGCATCATCGAGCTCGTCATCATCTGACGGGTTCAACAGCCCGCCGCCGGAGCTACATGCTACCGACGGCGTAAAAAGAGGGATCCTTGCAAAGTTTATTTTCGTCGCACTTCGCGACACACGGGACGAGAGGCCCCGGTTATCCGCCTCTCCCTACACCCTTCTCTCGAAGTCTCTTCGACAGAGCGATGTGTAAAAAAACTCCTAAACGGGAGTTTTTTTGTTTATTTGAACGGTTGACGCAGAGGGATATGCTGGGTAGAATGACTTTGTACCTAACCTAATCCTCTAACACTCTAATTCTCTAACACTCTCTAAATTATGAAGATGTATTCCATCACAGACTCTCTGAAATCCGAATGTCTGATTCTTCCACTTTTTGAAGGGGAAAAATTGTCAAAAGAAACACTTGCGCATGATGATATGCTTCGTGCGGGTATTGCTCATGCCATGAAGTTCGAAGATTTTACAGGAAAAAAATTGCAAACGACGCTTCTCTATGCCGGTGAAAAGGAAACGCCACGTGTCCTTCTGATTGGTCTTGGGAAGAAAAAAGATCTAACCGTTCGTACCTGGAAACAAGCAGTCGGTACAAGTATTATTGCCATGCAAGGAAAAAAATATACATCGCTTGCAATGGTTGTCCCAGAAGAAGTAAAGAAAACGTTTGGGGCAAAAAAGACTGCACGACAAACAGTGCTTGCTGCAGGACTTGCAAGTTATGCCTTTGATGAATATAAAAGTGAAAAGGATGCACGCGTGGTAGAGATGAAGAGCCTCGCATTCCTACATATATCTGGTAGTGAAAAACGTGCGTGGCAAAGTGGTATGGAAGATGGTGAAAAAATGAGTGATGCAATCAACGAAACACGGAGACTTGCAAATACGCCACCGACTATTATGACGCCTGTGTTTCTCGCAAAGGCAGCACAAAACGTTGTCAAAACATTTCCTGCTATAAAAGTAAGCGTCCTAGGGAAAACAGAAGCAAAAAAACTTGGTATGGGATGTTTCCTCGGTGTGGCACAAGGGTCTGTACTCCCACCACAATTCATTATCATGGAATACATGGGAGGAAAGAAAACAGAAAAGCCAACGGTGTTGGTAGGAAAAGGCATTACGTTTGATTCTGGTGGACTGTCCCTCAAGCCGAGCGCATATATGACAGATATGAAGTTTGACATGCTGGGTGCTGCGACCGTGCTGGGAACTATTCGTGCAGCAGCAGCACTCGGACTCAAGAAAAACATTGTTGGCCTCATGCCTGCATGTGAAAATATGCCAGGAGGAAATTCATATCGACCGGACGATATTCTTGTGAATATGGAAGGGAAGACTGTTGAGATTGGTAATACCGATGCAGAAGGTCGATTGATCTTGTGTGACGCGCTGTCCTATGCAAAAAAATACCAACCAAAAGAAGTGATAGACTTTGCAACACTCACTGGTGCCTGCATGGTCGCCCTTGGGAATGAACGATCTGGACTTTTTTCTCAAGAAGAAACAATGATTGAAAAATTGATGAAAAGTAGTGAGGAAACAGGAGAGCAATTGTGGAGGCTTCCTCTCGGAGAAGAATACACTGAAGCGATCAAAAGTGAAGTCGCCGATGTCGCAAATGTCGGAGACGTGGGTGGACGTGGGTATGCTGGGGCATCTACTGCTGCAGCGTTCCT
>PFLZ01000160.1 GCA_002784795.1 Candidatus Magasanikbacteria bacterium CG_4_10_14_0_8_um_filter_42_12 | reverse complement strand
CGAGCGACTTGAGGCGACACGAAACGGACTAAAGTATCTCGGGCATGCGCTGATTAATTTGCGTGTCTTTGTTGGAAACTCTGTATGAGTTCTGCAATATACTAAGTATAGCAAATTTTTTGGGATTGCTCTATACGTACAGCAGGGTAAGCAGAGTAAGCTTGTAAGCAGAATAAGCTATAGACAAAAATTCTTTTTCCTGATATACGTTACAGCAGAAAACGCAGCACGTTGCTGCAACGGAGGAATCATGACATCTCACACAGGCACACCGACCACCTTCGTCCTCATGCGTCCGTTCGACGAAACCAACTCTACTAGGTTGGTCGATCCGCGGACCATCGACACCAAGATCAAGCAAGAGGGACTCTTCCCTAAGGCCATCGTGTGCGCATCGGAGGCCAACTGCCAAGCCACGAACGCAGATCTGTGGATGTCTCGCCAACTGTGCACATGGCTCGAGTACAGTGTGAACGACATCGAGCTCTGTGACGAACAGAAAGCGTGGGGAGTCCTGCAAGAACAGCTCGATGGCATCACGAAGATCGTGATCGTTCCGCCCCGAGTAGCGGACGTCATCCTCAGCATCGTCTCCGGGATGACGACCACGGCGAACTGGCCACTGTTCTCGGGTCACTTCGCGATCTTCAAGATCGGTTCGACCGGCGAGAAGGTCGGCGACATTCGTCTGGTCAACCCGTTCGCAGGTGACGATCACGGCGTCTCTTCCATCTAGCGCCGCTACAGACCCACCAACGCAAAAGTGACCCACCGGTCCAGCGCGTTCGGTGGGTCACTTCTTTTTTATACGGTTGGTAAGCAGAATAGGCAGAGTAAGAATATATACTGTCATGCTGAATTTATTTCAGCATCTTTCTTACCAAGCGACGTCATCAATGAAACAGATTCTGAAATAAATTCAGAATGACATAGCAAAATACTTATAGCTTACTCTGCTTACAAGCTTATTCTGCTGTGTGTTCCCAATCGGTATGAAACGTTCCAGGCTGATCAATACGCTCATACGTATGCGCACCAAAATAATCTCTAAGCCCTTGAATGAAATTGGCAGGAAGTCGGTCCTCTATCATGGATTCAAAATACGAAAGTGATGAGGCAAACGCAGGATTTGGGATGCCTGCGTCTGCAGTAAACGCAACGAGCGAACGAAGTGCCGGTGTATGTTTTTTCATAATGGCAGCAATCGTTGGCACAGCAAACACATGCGTGTCACTCTTTTTGTGAGAGCTATATGCGACGTGCAACATGTTGAGCATCTTTGCCCGGATGATACATCCACCTTCCCACACGCGAGAGACTTCTGCCATATCTATGTTCCATTTTTCTTCTGCAGATGCTGTTTGGATCAAATCATACCCTTGTGCAAATACAGAAATAATTGATGCATAGAGGGCATCTTCGAGTGTACGAATAAATCTACTCTTCGCGATCTTCCCTTTTTTATATGTCGTTTTATATATTTTTTCGAGAGCCCCTCGTTCTTTTTTTTGTGTTGAAATATACCGAGCAAATACAGCTTCTGCAATTGTCGGCACTGCGACACCTCTATCGAGCGCATCGATAGATGCCCACTTCCCGGTTCCTTTGTTGCTTGCTTTGTCGAGAATGTTATAGATAAGACAATGACCATCCTCAGGCTTGCACCCTTCTTCCAACACAGGTACGGCTATATCCATGAGAAAAGACTCCAATTTCCCTTTGTTGAACTTGTGAAACACTTCTCCTATTTCTGGCGCTGACATACCAAACACTGTATGCAGAGTTTGATAGGTTTCTGCCATCAGTTGCATGATGCCGTATTCAATACCATTGTGTACCATCTTCACATAGTGTCCTGCACCTCCGTCACCTATATATGTCACACACGGATTTCCTTTGAAATCTTTTGCCGCTATTTTTTCAAATATTTTTTTGATCGATGCATAAGCTTTTTTACTTCCTCCTGGCATCAGACTTGGTCCATTGAGTGCGCCTACTTCTCCGCCAGATACTCCCGTGCCGATAAAAAGGATACCGCGTTTTTTTACTATCTCTGTTCGTCTCTCGGTATCGCGATAAAAAGAATTTCCACCATCGATAATAATGTCACCTTTATCGAGGTGTGAAAGAAGTCCATTGATCATGAGGTCCACAGGTTTGCCATCCTTGATCATGAGCATGATCTTTCGTGGACGTTTGATTGATCTCACAAAGCTACTGACTTGTTCAAATCCCAAAAAATTCCCTTCATGTTCTTTCAAAAACGTGTTTGTGACACTCTGCGTTCGATTGTACACAGAAACATGAAAGCCGTGATGCTCCATATTTTGTGCGAGAGCTTGCCCCATAGGTCCGAGACCAATGAGACCAATATCTGACAGACGGTTCATATAGCAAATTCAAATTTCGAATATACAAATCCGAAATAATAGTAAATATATGTAAAGATAATACTTATTTTGATTTTTGGTATATCGCACCAAAAATTTTTGTTAATTCTGTACTTTCTTGATGCAACATTGTTTGGATTTTTTCTTGTTCGGCTATAGGAACGGCCAATCTAATCCAAAAACTACTTTCCTTTGCTTCCTTTCTACCAATTTTTATTCTATGAACAAAATCTTTTTGACTTAGTTTTTCATTCGCTTCTATATAATTCGCACCCACAGAACCAGATGATCGTATCAATTGCTTTCCATATTCAATATTTGAAATCGTTCGAGGCAATTTTTTTACATATTCTCGCACATTCTTTGCAAATTGAAATGTTCTTTCTTCTAAATCATATATGTTGTTTTGCTCCTCCTTCATACTTTTGTATTGTTTCGAATTTGTATATTCGATTTTTGAACTTATACCCTCTGATAATCATCACTCAATCGCTCGATATCATCTTCTCCAAAATATGTCCCGATCTGTACCTCGATGAATATGAGATCTTCATCTCCCGTATTTGCAATGCGATGCTTTTGTTCAATCGCGACATCAATAGAATCTCCCGGTTTAATCTTTTTTTCCTCATCATCAATGATAGCAATACCTGTTCCTGACACGATGAACCAATGTTCTTGCCGTTTGTGATGGAGCTGATAACTGAGTCGTTGACCAGGCTTCACAACAAGACGTTTTACTTTGTGTGTGTCCGCTTCAAGCAAATTTTCAAATCCTCCCCACGGACGCTCTTCGGTAAAATTGTACATAGTTATTTTTTTTGTAACATTTCTTTGGTAATAGTTTTTGACAACTCTACCCCAGGCTGATTGAACGCATCGATACCATAGAGCTCTCCCAGAAATGCCGTCGCACCTTCAAAAAGGAGAAACAATTGACCCAGATGTTCTTCATCAACTTTTGGAATGGTGATCGTAAGATTTGGTCGTTTATTTTTTGTACAAGCCATCGCCGTTGCCTGTCTTTCTATATCAATCAACTCGTTAAACGATGTCCCCTTCATATATGCCACAGCTTCTTTTTTTGGATGAAGATGTGGAATGCGGATCTGTTTTGCAAGCTGACTGACAGCAATAAACATAATGAGTTTATCATTGGGTCCTTCATTATACAGCTGACTTTGCGAATGCTGATCCGTAACACCGAGCGCATTAACAGGTGTAATACCAGTATACACCGTTTTTCCTTTTCTATTTTTTTTCTTTCCAATACTTTCTGCCAACAATTGTCGATACCAGTCTGCAAAACGATATAATTTTTGTGCGTACGGCATCATGACATTGAGATGTTTTTCACGTTTGGTGTCGAGATAATGCTGCGTCACCGCAAGTTGAAATGGAAAATTTTTGGTAAACGCAGAAGAAAGAAATGTATCTCTCATTTCTTTTGCACCACCAAGCAATTTGACAATATCAATACCAATCAACGCTGCCGGTAACAATCCAACAGGACTCAAGACCGAAAAACGTCCGCCGACATTGTGTGGGATATGGAATGTGCGAATCCCCTCTTCCCACGCAACCTCACGCAAGACACCACGCTCTGCATCAGTAATAAACACCATGTGTTTTTTGATATCCAATTTTTCTTTTTCAAATTGTTGCCTATAGTAAAAATACTGACTCATCGTTTCTGGTGTTGTCCCAGATTTTGAAATAACAATACAAAGTGTTTTTTTCAGTGCGATCACATCACCAAGCTCCTGCATCATGACAGGATCAATATTGTCTATTACATGCAAACGTGGTTGTTTTTTTTCTCTCTTTCCATACAGATGTGTCAGCGCATCACGAAGACACAGCGTACCAAGCGAAGAACCACCAATACCAAACACGACCACATCATCAAACTGACCTTCTACTTCTTTTGCATACTGCATGATCTCACGAGCCGTTGCCATGTCATCGACAATCGTATGAAATCCTTGTGCACGCAATTGAAATGACTTGAGCGCAGGTTTCAATTGTTTTTTGTATGCAGCAAACTGTTTTTTTGTCATGCCATGACTGCCGACATCAAAAATATGTGAGAAATCAATGGAAAGCATATTACAAATCTTTTAGTTTTCCTTCATCATGAAGTTTTTTGAGCGCGTCATACCCACCAATCAGCTCATCGCCATTCATAATAATAGGTACCGTACGATGACCAGTCTTTTCGACCATTTCATCGCGGATCTCTGGATTGGCGATCACATCCACTTCTGTATACGGAATACCGAGTGAATCGAGAAGTTGTTTTGCTTGACGGCAAAAGCCACAGACAGGCGTGGTGTAGAGAGTAATGTTTGCCATAAAAATAATGTAAATAACTCATTTAGTGTTTTTCACACAAAAGTGCTAAAATTAGTGCAAAAAGTCTATGTAAACTTAACCACTAATTTGTAACACTCG
>PFLZ01000121.1:466-4874 GCA_002784795.1 Candidatus Magasanikbacteria bacterium CG_4_10_14_0_8_um_filter_42_12 | reverse complement strand
TATCACGCCCCAGAGGGGCGGGGAATTAGACCCAGGAGAGATTAAAGCGATATGCACGAAAAACATCTTTCAGTGAGGGTAACGAGGCAATTTCCTTCATTAATTGAGCCAACTGTTCTCTTGGCTTAATTAACAATCCTTCCAATTCTTCATAAATAGGTGCGAGGAGTTCACCCTTTTGGAAGGAAAGGAGATCCATATCATATATTTTTTGAGCTTCCACCTTTAACTCAGCAATTTTCTTCTCAGTGGCTTCACGCACATCAACGGTAGAAAATTCTTGATCATTTACAATTGATCCTGAAGTATCTTTTCTTTCCATACTTTTTGTTTAAAAAAATTTACTTCAACTCCCCCCACCGCTTTCCACTATGTACATCCACCACAACCGGCACATCTAGTTTCAGCACTTTCATCATTGCTTCTTCTACCATTTGAGATACTTCCGTTTCCATGCCTTTTTTCACCTCAAGCACGATTTCATCGTGAACCTGTAAAAGCATCTTGATTTCTTGTTTCTTTGATTTTTGGATTTCTTGATGTACCGCAATCATCGCCAGCTTCATCATATCTGCAGCAGTCCCCTGCACAGGCATATTGATCGCCATACGCTCGCCACTATTTCTCACCTGATAATTACTGGATGATAATTCTGGGACATATCGTCGTCGTCCATACACGGTTTCGACATACCCATCTTTTTTTGCTTGTTTCAATATTTCTTCAAGATAGGTGGACACACCAGCAAACCGTTCGAAATATGTTTCTATAAATTGCTTTGCTTCTGCTTGTGTAATCCCTGTACGAGCAGCAAGCCCAAACGCTCCCATGCCATACAAAACACCAAAATTCACCGCTTTTGCTTTGCTACGCATCTCTTTTGTGACGTCTGCAACCGGTACACCCTGAATCACCGCAGCGGTAGCAGTATGAACATCTTCTCCTCGCTTGAAAATATCTATGAGGGTCTTGTCTTTTGCGAGATGTGCAACAATACGCAGCTCAATCTGAGAATAATCTGCTGCCACGAGCGTATAGCCGTCAGCGGCAACAAATGCATTGCGCACTTCCTTGCCAAGCTCCGTGCGAATCGGTATATTTTGCAAATTTGGATCAGAAGAACTCAGCCTCCCAGTTGCGGCGACAGCTTGATTGAAGCTCGTATGAATACGTCCTGTTTTTTTATTGAGAAGTGTTGGCAACACATCGATATACGTATTGCGCAACTTTTCTACTTCTCGATATTCTTCAATAAGAGGAATAATATCGTGATAGTCACGCAATTTTTCAAGCTCACTCGCAGCAGTGGAATAGCCTGTCTTTCCTTTCTTTATCATCTCTGTCGGCAGTTCCAATTTTTCAAATAAAATATCACGCAGCTGCACCGATGATGACACATTAAATTCTTCACCGGCTTCTGTATAAATCTTTTTTTCAAGAGACTGAATTGTTGCATGCGCTTTGGTAGAAAGATCTGAAAGAATATCGACGTCTACTGCAATGCCAGCGAGTTCCATATCGGCAAGCACAGGGATGAGTGGCATTTCAATCGTCTCAAAGACCTTTCTCTCTGACACCTGAAATCTTTCCTCATACTGGGTAGCAACACGAAACACAGCAGACATTTCTTCTGCCACAACCTGGGGATCTACGCCAAACAAGTTTCCTTGTGTATCACTCGTGGTCATCTCTTCCCCAAGTTCACGAAGGACAATCTGCTGGACGTCATGCGCGCGAGTACTGGAGTTGAGAAGGTATGAGGCAATCATTATGTCAAAAAGTTTGTTGATTGGTTTATTCGTTGATTTGTTTAGTAGTACTTTTACAAGTTGTTTTAGATCATGACCAACGATTGTTGTTTCTTCCTGTTGGAAAATTTCAAAGACTTGTTTTTGTTCTTTCTCAGAGATTTTTTTGAAATCCACAAACGCATTCATGTGCTCTGATACAAATACAAACCCAAGCAAATCTGCCGTCAGCACATCGTCATGCGAAAGAATTGCCTTACACGCAAATTTGGTTTCATTCTTCATTTCTTTAAAAAAATTCGAAATTCCCTCACTATCAACCAAAGACACTTTTTTTGATTTTGTTTTTTTGTTTTCTTGTTTTTTTGTTTTCTGGATAACTTCCTGTTCTTCGCCGGGAATACGCTTCAACAGTGAATAAAATTCAAACTTTCGGAATACCTCAACAAGTGCATCGCGATCAAATGTTTCTGTTCTTGCTTTTTCCAATTCAAACGAAAGACCTGGAACATCACGTCGAATAGTTGCCAGCTCAAAACTCATTTCAGCATTTTCTTCTCCCTCTACAAGTTTCTTCAGCATTGACGCAGACACAACATCTCCGATTTTTTGATTTCTTGATTTTTTGATTTCTTGATAGATCTCTTTAATGCCACCAATCTCAGTTATTAACGTCGTCGCCGTCTTCTCCCCAATCCCTTTCACACCCGGAATATTATCCGACGTATCACCACGAAGCGCTTTATAATCGACAATCCTGTCCGGACCAAAGCCAAATTTCTCCATGACTTTGTCTTCATTGTACAATTCAAAATTTGACATGCCTTTTTTTAGCAGATATACTTCTGTCACATCATCATCGACGAGCTGAAGCAAATCTTTGTCTCCTGTGACAATAATCGTAGTGAGATTGTCATGTTTCTTATTTTTCTCAGCAATCGTTCCTATGACATCATCTGCTTCAAACCCTTCTTTTGTATAGATAGGGAGCCCAAATGCCTCTACGAGCTCGTACACCAGTGGAATTTGCGCATAGAGGTCATCGTCAGCCTTCTCTCGTGTAGCCTTGTAATCATCATAGATCTCGTCTCGAAAGGTCCCGCCAGAGACATCAAAACTCACCGCAATATAGGTAGGCTGCAAATCCTGTATCGTCTTGAGGAGCATGAGCGCAAAGCCATAGACTGCGTTGACACTACTTCCATCCTTTGCACTCATAGGAGGTAGAGCATGGTAGGCGCGATGGATCACCGCATGACCATCAATGATGACGTAGGTTTCTTTTGTTTCATTCTTTTTCATAGTATCACCATTGTAACATGTGGGGATAAAAAAACAACGACACGATATTGTAAAAAAATATATGTTCTTATACACTTCAATCATTCTTAACTTCTCTTTATGAAAAAGTCCACTCTGGGTATCGGTATCGCAGTGCTTGCAGTAATTTTGCTGTTTTATGGATGCAGTAAAATAGATATTGAAGATACGGCGCAAGTATCTGCACCAGAACCACAATCATTTGTCTATACTGATACGGCTCAGACCTTTCATATCAAAGGTCTCCCTCCAAAAGATTGGGAAGCGCAACCACCAGCAAATGACCAATCACCTTTTATTTTTACGGCACCAAAGAACAATGGAGGCACCTTTAAAGACAATATTAATATCATCAGGTTTGCATATGAATTTCCTGGTGAAAAAGACATGACGATAGATGACTATGTCGTCAGTGCAACAGATGGAATGGAAACAAGAAAAGACTTCAAGCTCATCTCACAGACAAAAAGAGACATTGCTGGATACCCAGCGATTGTCACAACATTCCAAACGACAGAATATAATAATGGAACCCTCTTACAGTTCTCACAAGCCATCTTCAAAACTGAAGATGAAGCCTATTTCATTACATTCTCAGCAACACCAGAAGGGGCAACGACAAACGAGCAGGTGTATACTGCATTTCTCGATAGTCTCGTAATAGAATAAGAAACGTACATCCATTAACAAAAAAGCCAACGTCTCTGCGTTGGCTTTTTCCTCTTGAAAAGGACATTTTTTTGTGCTATCCTCTCTCTACGATTATATCAATGGTACCGTAGCTCCGCCGCCGCTAAAGCTAAGGCGGACAAGCAGTGGTACTAGGAAAATGTACAATATGGTACCGTAGCCAAGTGGTAAGGCAGAGGTCTGCAAAACCTTTATCGCGGGTTCGATTCCCACCGGTACCTCCATTTCAATCAACACAAAATAAAATCAGCTAGCTAGACTAGATGATTTTTTTTACAATTCCCTTCTCTGCATCAACATCTATAATATCACCATCAACAAATGTGCTCGTAGCATGTTTGGTTCCTATTA
The DNA here is from genome assembly GCA_002784795.1 of Candidatus Magasanikbacteria bacterium CG_4_10_14_0_8_um_filter_42_12. Classification (GTDB taxonomy): domain Bacteria; phylum Patescibacteriota; class Patescibacteriia; order Magasanikbacterales; family UBA922; genus UBA12086. The sequence continues at coordinate 765 of PFLZ01000121.1, read as the reverse complement.
CACAGGGCTTTTGCATTTCCCTTGCAATAATTGCAGCATGGCAAGTTATTCCACCTTCATTCGTTACAAAAGCTGCCGCACGATGCATAGCTGCGACGTATGAAGGGTTTGTCATATTGGTTACGATAATATCTCCTTCGTTTACCTTATCCATATCTGCAGGAGTATACAAAATTTTTGCTATTCCTCGAACCCGCCCTTTCGAAGCAACAACGCCCGAAAGTTCAGTTGCAGAGTGAGAAGAACCTGTCACGATAGATTCGCGTCTTATTACCAATGTATCATAAAATTTAAGCATT
>PFLZ01000121.1:0-450 GCA_002784795.1 Candidatus Magasanikbacteria bacterium CG_4_10_14_0_8_um_filter_42_12 | reverse complement strand
TTCGTTCAATATTGCCCAGGCAAATATCATCCGACGAATAATGACCCAACGAATCTATTCCTAATTCCTGTTCTACCAATCTGAATAGTGGTTGTGCGAGGTGATACATTTCATACAAAGCATCAGTTCTGAGTGTTCTCAGGTATACAAGCTCTTGCACTTCCTGTACCAAATTTTTAATTTCTTCTGGTACAAAGACATCCTTCTTCTCTTTAGGCTTTTCCTTCATGATATGTCTTTGGATATCTCTAATTTCCTTTAGAGTGTATCCAGGAGTAAAGGCTCCTCTTGCTTTGATCCAAGAATATGACATGTGCAGTTCTTCCGTTGTCTTTCCTCCCCGAACATCTTCCTCCATTCTCGCCAAGGCATTCTTTTTAGAACCTGTTTACAATCTATTTAGCAGAATACAGATAAAGGCAAGAATCATCATTTGTTGGGAGGTATGTA
>PFLZ01000161.1:19762-19904 GCA_002784795.1 Candidatus Magasanikbacteria bacterium CG_4_10_14_0_8_um_filter_42_12 | reverse complement strand
GAGGAGTGTATCGATTGCTTGGCTGACAATCGTCGATGCATTGTTTCGGATCCACAGATATTTGCCATGTGTTTTTTTCTTCCACCATTCGAATGCCCAGATGTCGTGTGCCTGTGCAAAGATAAATGCGACAAGGCTTGCG
>PFLZ01000161.1:0-19678 GCA_002784795.1 Candidatus Magasanikbacteria bacterium CG_4_10_14_0_8_um_filter_42_12 | reverse complement strand
ATCCATGTCAGGAACAGGACTAATATTTGTGCAATAAATGCTGCATAGACCACTTGTTGTGCTTTTTTCCTTCCATATACTTCTGCAATAACATCGGTCATGAGGAAGGTCAGTGGATACGAAAATATAGCTACTGACATCGTAATTCCAAAAATAGTCGTTACTTTTGCTCCGAGCAAATTTGCGGAGATCAATCCTGCAATAAAAATTGAAGAAAGAATAGTAAGTTTGAAATGTTGATTCATAATAAGTAGTAAGTAAATAGGTAATAAGTAATATGTTACTTTGTATTTTTTATCCAGCCTTTGAGAAGTCTTCCTACATCATTTGCCTGAGCGTAGAGCGCGCGAGCGTTATCTTTTGAAATATATTGAAGATCTTGAGCGAGAATAATATAGTATTTTGTCTCTTCAAGAGATCCTTCTGAAATTTCGTAAAACCTAAGGCGGTCCTTTTGTGTTCTTCGAGAGAAGCCTTCTGCTATGTTTGCTGGGATAGATACGGCCGCACGTTGTATTTGTGATGTCAAAGCATATTGTTCATGCTTTGGAAATGTTTGAGTTAATTCGTACACTTTGATCACATACGCATGTGCATGCTGCCATGCTTTTATGTTTGTAAATGTAAAGATGGTGGTCATATGTCCCTCCATTAATACTAATAAGAAGAATACTTATTACGTACCCACATATTACGTGTTACTTATCTCGCTACAACATAATGCATGTTTCCTATATTACGGACTTTCCCTTTCATCTCCATGAGGGTGAGCGTACTATTTACCTCGCGACTTGTCAAACTACTTTGCTTTGCAAGAACATCCACATGGAGTGGTTCACGAGAGAGATGTTCGAGGATTGCTGCTTCCTCTTTACTATCTGGTATAATAGCGGCACTTTGGGTAAAGGTCTTCAGTTCATTCAAATTGAGTATATCAATAATATCTGAAGCAGACGTCACCATGTGGGCACCCTCTTTGAGAAGTCTGTTTGGTCCTGTGCCTGTGGGTGAGGTAATAGGATGTGGCACAGCAAAAATGTCTCTCCCGTGTTCGAGTGCATAGCTCGAAGTGATGAGTGCACCTGATTTGTCTGCTGCTTCTATGACGAGTGTCCCCAGTGTCATCCCCGCAATAATACGATTGCGTCTTGGAAAGGTGAATTTTGAAGGGAGTGATCCTGGTGGATATTCAGAAATCACAGCGCCATTTTTTTCTACAATTCTTTCTGCCATTTGTTTGTGGACTGCTGGATAAATGTGATGTCTATTGATCCCACTCCCAAGGACAGCAATCGTGGTCCCGCCAGTCTGGAGCGTGGCATTGTGTGCAATACCATCGATACCGAGCGCAAGTCCACTGACAATCGTGAGGCCATGTTGCACAAGTCCTGTTACAAGTTCATGTGTGACTTGTGTGCCATAGGTGCTACATTTTCGTGTGCCAACAACAGCGATAGGATATTGATTACCCAGATCAAGTGTGCCACGAACAAAGAGGCAAAACGGTGGATCGTAAATTTGTTTCAAGAGTGGGGGGTAGGTGTCATGTTCCTGTGTGACTACTGTGATGTGTTCTTGCTCCAGAATTTTTTTTATGCGTTTTGGATCGATCTCCTCCCGCCATCCAAGAAAGAGATGTTTTGTGTTATCATCCCACGGTAGCCGATCTCGTACGGTATGTGATTCAGCATTAAAAAAAGCGTCAGCAGAACCAAAGGTGGCGACGCCTTGTTTGAAGCGTTTAACGGTCATTTTGGGGAAGTGTGCAAGCAGAGCCTCGGCAATCATGTGATCCATTCAGTAATATGAGTACGAGTATCTTCGGCCATTTTTTTGATAGCACGTTTTTCAAAGAGACTAAATTTGCCAAGCACAAATGTCGCCGTGTCTTCCATCTGTCTTTCGTGTTCTGATGCAATGCCGAGTCTGATACGAGAAAAATTCTGTGTGCCAAGGTGCTCGATAATTGATTTAATACCATTGTGACCTGCGGCACCGCGGTCTTTTTGTACTTTGAGTGTGCCTAGGGTAATATCTTTATCATCATGTAATACGATCAAGTCTTTTGTTGGGTCCAGTTTGTAATACTGCATAATGAGTCCTACTGACTGACCAGAATTGTTCATGAATGTCATTGGTTTTATGAGTATCAGAGATTCGTGCATGAGTGATCCTTCGCTGATTTCGGCATTAAATTTTTTACTCAGTGTCCATGCCTTCATACCAGGCATTTTTTGTAATTCATCAAGCACAAGAAACCCTGCGTTGTGACGGGTTTTTTCATAGCGCTTTCCGGGGTTTCCTAGGCCTACGATGATCTTCATAGCTTACGGATTACTGGTAATGCTGATGTACATCAACAGAGTTTTTTTAAAAAACAGGTATCCGTTATCTGTAATTACCTTTTCATCTTTGTGAGTTTTATTATAATAGGTACACCGTAAAAATCAAATTGTTCGCGGAGACGGTTTTCCAAATAATTCAAATACGAACGATGAACCGATGTTCGATATTTGACAAAGAGTTCAAAGACAGGAGGTGTTTCACCGATTTGTCTGATGCCCATAAGCTTCGGGTGGCGTGTTCCTTTGCCACGAGATGGTGCATGAGTACTCGTTGCTGTTTTGAGGAATGATTCGAGTGCTTTTACTGGAATTTTTATTTGACGTGCTTGCCATGCATGAATGAGTTCAGGAAAAATTTTGTGAACACTGTATCCCGTTTTTCCACTTACGAGGAGCATTGGTGCAAAACTGAGGTGAGGAAAATACTGACGCATCATGGCAATAATTTCATTTCGTTTCGTATCTTCTTTTTCATCAGAAAGATCCCATTTATTGAGTAATACCAATACACTTTTTGCATGGCGTTCTAGGAGTCCACCAAGTTGCATGTCTTGTGTTGAGATTGGTGCTGTCCCGTCAACTACAAAAAGAACAATATCTGCTTTTGTTACAGCATCAATACTTTTGTGAATACTTTCTCGTTCGAGCCGTGTCCCAACTCGTGCTTTTCGTCGGATACCTGCGGTATCGATGAATGTAATTTTGTAGGGAAGCGTTCCTTCTTTTGTATCTGGTTGGTAGAGGACATCTGTATCGTGCGGTTCTCGCGTCGTGTGTTCGATATCACTCACAATAACTTTTTCTTCCCCAATAAGTTTATTGAACAATGATGATTTTCCTACATTTGGTTTTCCGATCAGTGCTACAGCAAAAGAATCATGGATAGCCACCGGTGTTTCGATGTCATGTCGAACTTGTTTTGTCAGGTCCACGATGATATCGAGGAGATCTCCTGTATTCCTGCCATTGGTGGCAGAGAGCGCAAATGGTTCACCGAGTCCTAATTTGTACCATGACTGGTCACTGAGATCTCGTTCGTGTTTTTTACTATCTGCCTTGTTTGCTATCAAAAGGACTGGTTTGTGGTCAATCTTTCTCAATTGTTTTGCCAATTCGTATTCTTGTGGAAGGACTCCCGATTGTGCATCAGTAACAAACAAAATAACATCTGCTTGTTTCATAGCAGCCTTTGACTGTTCGAGGATTTCTTTTTCAAAAGGGATATCATCAGTAAAGGTCAGTCCACCAGTATCGATGAGCAAAAATTCTTCACCACGCCATATGATATGGCCTTCGTTGTTTGTTCGTGTTGTTCCTGGAATATCAGAAATAATTGCTTTTTGACTTTCAATGAGGCGGTTGAATAATGTTGATTTCCCAACATTCACTCTCCCTACAAGTGCGATGGTAGGGAGGGATGGTTTTGTTTGTGTGTATTGCTTTGTCATATACTATTCTTCAAAATCTTCTCCCAAGATCACGAGCACTTGTGTCCCCACCGCGTGGCGAAGATTTTCTTGAGGCTCTTTAATAGGAATGTCGAGTGCACTTTTGATTGCTTGTGCTACATCTTGGCCGAGTGGTTCTAGGATATAGATTGCACTGTCCATGGTAGGACGCTCGTCTGTATTCCCGACTGCTGACACGGAAATATCTTGATCTTCCAGTGTTTTTTTTGTTCTTGCGGCAAGTCCTGCGCGCCATGTACCATTTTGTACTTCGACAATAGTTGGTGGTAGTTGTGGCTGTTCTTGTTCTGGTGTATCAATTTCTTTTACGTTGTCTAGTATAGCATCTGGATCAAATATATGCTCAAACAAATAGGAAATATCATCGAAGTTACCAGAGACGGGTTCGAGGATAAATGATCCGCTTGCACTATAACCATTTTTGAGATATCCGCCTATGGAACTATCCAGGACGACAGTTTTGATATTTGAAAAGGTTATTTCTTTTGCCAATTTCATCGTCGACATAATGTCGGAGAAGAGCATATTGGTAGAAATATGCTCGTCGAGGGCTGAAAGGATGCTATGTATGCGTATAGGATTTGATAATGTCTCAAAAGAAAGTATTTTTTCCTTTAGTGCAAGTATCATCCGTTGTTGTCGTCTGGCTCTGGCAAAATCTGATCCTTCTCCATTATTACCGTGTCTTGAACGTGCATATTCGAGAGCAGTCGTGCCATCCATGGTTTGTATACCTTTTTTGAAGGAAATGGTTTTGTATTCATGATTGTCGGCTGGAAATTCAGCATCGGTAAAACTTCGTTCCACATCTACAGTAATACCACCGACGTCATCAACAATTTTTTGGACTGCCTGAAAGTCGACGCGAATGTAGTAGTGAATATTAGTATGAAAAATATCACTAATGACTTTTGCTGCCAAAGCAGAGCCACTGCCAGATTGGCTCGCCTCTCCAAATGCATTCGCATGGTTGATCTTGTACCATCCATGGCCCGGAATGTCAACTCCTAGATCTCGAGGAATAGACATCAACGCTACTTCACCAGTAGATGGTTGGATGCTGGCAATAATGATTGTATCGGTCAGATATGGACCATCGTGGCCTGGGCCACCCATGCCAAGGAGCAAAATATTGATTCGATCTTGCTTTTGTCCTGCCAAGGATTTTTCTTTATTAAAGACAAGATGTTTGATTTTACTCAGAAGACCTTCTGGTGTTATGGGTTCAAGTGTGACTGGGTCATATGCCAGAGGATCATTTGAGAGTGTGCGCTCTATAAAGATTCTCCCAACACACCCAGAAAGGAATAATACAGCACCAACAAGTACAAATAAAAAAAGACGCCTCCGCTTTTTTGGAGGTTCAAAGATCTGTGGTTCTTGAGGAGTATTGTTCAAAAAATTTGTTTGGCGAGTTTCCATAGCTCGGATAGTATACGCAACAAATATGCTTTTTGCAATCTTGTGGGCTATTGGCTACCTGTGCTATACTTTGGTTACTAATCGCATAGCTATATGCCAGAAAAATTGACAGCTAATACACTGACGGGCGATGTTTCTTCTGAATGGGACGTCGTGGAATATGAACAGCATGTTCGAGGAACGTTGTGGCATGTGCTTGTCATATCTTTTGGTATTATATTGGTCATCTATGCGTTGGCCACAGACAATTTTTTGTTTGCTATTATTATTATTCTTGCGGCCATTATTTTGTTTTTGCAGTCTGCGGTAGAGCCCGTACGCGTTTACTTTGCGATTACAGATCTCGGTATTATTCTGGGCAATCGATTTTACCAGTACGATGAGTTTCGAGCATTTTATATTGTATATAATCAGGAGGTACAGACGATTTTTTTTGATACAAAATCTGCCGTACGTCCAGATATTCGCGTTCCCATATCAGAAGATGTTGATCCTATGGAAATACGTGAGATGCTTCAGGAAGTACTCGAAGAAGATCTTGAAAAAGAAGAACCTTTGGCAGATCGCGCAGCAAGACGATGGAAAATGCATTGATTCCACTAAGATAAGAGTGGAATTATGCTGTCTGTTCGTTTTGTAATGAACCTGTGTATTTACTCACTAAACATTGTATGAAGAAAAAAACGGTATTGCTCGTGCTTGGATTCGCGTTCGTTCTCCCTTTGGTCGGGGCAGGATGTGCATCAAGTACTGCACCAGAAAATGATGCTGTTTCTTTGGAACAAATAGGACAGCTTGATGTTATGATTGACGAAGGCAAAGGTGATACGGCAGTGGAAGAGACTGACCAAGCAAAAGCAATTTTTGCACTTTCAGGAAAAAACTTTGCATTTATGATGGACGGACAAGAAGCACCTGTACTGAAAGTGAAAAAAGGCACAACAGTACATATCGATTTTACGAGTGAAAGTGGTTTTCATGATTGGGTCCTCGATGAATTTGGAGCTGCTACAGATCGTGTACAGACAGGGGAAACGGTATCCGTTGAGTTTGTTGCTGATCAGGTTGGGACATATGAATATTACTGTAGTGTAGGTGCACATCGTGCAAATGGTATGATAGGAACATTCATCGTAGAATAAAGGAAATAAACAAATAAAAAACAGGCAATATGCCTGTTTTTTTTGTGCTCCCGCTAAGAATCGAACTTAGATTTTTGGTTCCGCAAACCAATGTCCTATCCATTGAACGACGAGAGCGTATAAAGCTTGTCCTGCCGTAGCTTTAGCGAAGGCGGAACGAGAGCTGTTTGTGCGAAACGAGTATATGGCAAAATTGGCAATTCGTCAATACCTGGCTCTTTTGCTAGAATAGATTCATGCATCTCGATACCCCCGTTATTCATCTCAATAAAGTAGGGGAGGCGCTGAATAAGCGTTTGCTTCGGCTTGGGATAAAAACAGCTCGTGATTTGCTTTTCCATTTTCCATTCCGTTATGAAGATTTTAGTCAGGTGGCTGGTATTAGCCAGCTTCAGGATGGGCAAGAGACGACGATAGAGGGTACGATAGAATTGATTGCCAATAAACGAAGTCCTAGGAAGCGGACGATGATTACAGAAGCTGTCGTGACAGATGGACATGCACAGATGCGCGTCGTGTGGTTTGGTCAGCCCTTTATTGCAAAAAGCTTACATGTCGGTGACAGAGTGTTTCTTTCTGGAAAAGTAAAGGATGATATGTTTGGGTTGCAGATGGTGGGGCCTTCATACGAGAAAATTAAGGAAACCCCACCTCACCCCTCCAATTCGGCGGGCAGGCTCCCTTTGGCAGGGGAGGAACCTTTGCATACAGCACGAATTGTCCCAATGTATCCATTGACTATGGGGTTGACGCAAAAGCAATTGCGCATGTTGATAAAGCAGGTGCTTCCTGTTGCAAAAGAATTGGAAGAATGGTTGCCCGAAGATATTCAGGATCGGGTTAATGTCATGCCACTGCATGAGGCGCTTGCGCATATCCATTTTCCAGAAGATATGGATAGTTTGAGACATGCAGAGAGACGGCTGAAGTTTGACGAATTGTTTTTGTTGCAGCTCCGAGCTGAGATGATTCGGCAGGAAGTAAAACGAGAAACGGCGTTTGATATTCCCTTTGCAGAAGAAGCGATCAAAACGTTTGTGGATGGATTGTCATTCACTCTCACCAAAGCTCAAAAGATTGCTGCATGGGAAATTTTGAAAGATATAGAAAAAACAGAACCAATGAACCGACTGCTTGAAGGGGATGTTGGATCTGGAAAAACAGTTGTGGCGGCAATGGCAACACTCGATGCTATACATGCTGGGTTTCAGGTAGCGATCATGGCGCCGACGGAGATACTCGCGAAGCAGCATTTTGCATCGTTTCAAAAATTATTACCAGATGCGAAGATCCTTTTGATTACATCGGGAGAAATTGGAAATTGGAAATTAGATATTGGAGAATCTTCGAAGAAGAAACGCAGAGACACTGCATTAACGTACATGAAAGGTGGAGAAGCACAAGTGGTGATCGGGACGCATGCATTACTCACAGACGATGTGTTATTCAACAATCTTGGGCTCGTGGTTGTGGACGAGCAACATCGATTTGGTGTAGAACAACGGAAAACAATTCGTGCGAAATCTGGAACTCCGGATACGATGCCACATTTTCTTTCTATGACAGCAACACCGATTCCACGATCGTTTGCGTTAACGTTGTATGGAGATTTGGATCTATCTATTATTAATGAAATGCCCGTAGGGCGAAAGCCTGTGGAGACAAAACGTATCGAACCAAACAAACGTGAACAAGCGTATGGATTTATTCGGGAACAAGTGAAGGGGGGAAGACAGGTGTTTGTAATATGCCCACTTATTGAAGATGCAAGTGACAAGAAACAAGATACAAACAATTTCAAATTTTCAGGAAACACTGATGCTTTAGTACAAATTTCAAATTTCAAAAATTCTGATAGAAAATCAGTCATTGCTGAATACGAAAAATTATCGCAGGATATCTTCCCTGATTTACGTGTTGCGTACATTCACGGAAAAATGAAACCAGCGGAAAAGGATGAAACAATGAAAAAGTTTGCACATGGCGATATCGATATTCTCGTCTCGACATCTGTCGTGGAGGTTGGTGTGAATATCCCAAACGCCAGTGTGATGATGATAGAAGGAGCAGAACATTTTGGGCTGGCGCAGCTTCACCAGTTTCGTGGGCGTGTCGGGCGAAGTGAATATCAGTCGTATTGTTTTCTTTTTACGGATAGTGATAGCTGGCGCGTCGCAGAGCGGTTGAAATTTTTTTCTAGTACTACGGATGGATTCAAAGTCGCTGAATACGATCTCGAGATGCGTGGGCCGGGAGAAGTGTATGGGAAGATGCAAAGTGGGATGGGTGAACTGAAGTTTGCAACGATGCAAGATGGCGAGCTGATCAAACTTGCGCGTGATGTTGCGAGAGGCATTGATTTTGAAAAATATACATCTTTGAAAGAAAAGGTGGAGGAGTGGGAGAGGAGGGTACATTTGGAATAGATTGAGGTTTCTTAGGTTGATAAGGTAGCTAAGGTTTCTAATGATTATGGGGAAGAATTTGCTTTGTACACAGAAGTGTCTTTACAAAAGGCATTTTTTTGTGTATTATTTTGCGCATCGTTGGATGCCTCTTTCGATCCTTTGCCTGGGTAGGCTTTGGAAAGAAGAGGCGACTGCATCAGGAGGAAATGCTTTGAGCACACTCAAGCGGTTTGGGGAAGACTACGTGCGTGCCGATTTCAGCCGGGCGACGCTCGGCTCCTACCGTCGCATCATGGTGCCCCTCTTGCCTGTGGAGCCCGGCGGGGAGCTCCCCAAGGGAGCTTCGCGTACCATGGACCTGGGGAAGCTGCAGCCAACCCAGGATGAGATGAACGCTGCGCGTCGCGCAGCTGGGGTGATCAACCGCTACAACTAGCGCCTCGGCGCTGTCCACATGACAAGGAGAAGGTCGCGCGTATTCGTCCGCGACCTTCTCCTTTGAAAATTGCATTTGTACCCAACCACTCGCACCTCACTGTGATTTGAACTCAAAACGTTCAAGTCAGAGCAAGGTAGCTCATATCGAGTGGTTGTCTCTACAATTAAAAACATTCCGTGTAAGCGGGGTGTTTTTTTATGTATCATGGTGTGTCGGTGATGCGGCAACCCTACCCTAGCCCTCCCCTTAGAAAGGGGAGGGAACTTGCTTCCACGTTTGTTTGTTTGTTTGTTGGAAAATCCTCCCCAGATAAGGGGAGGATTTAGGTAGGGTTGCGTTGTAAACGGGAAATAAAATTTTCAAGTTTTTTCATAACATCTTCGATATTGTGTATGACATCATTATTTGTAAATCGAACAATATGATATCCAAGTTCTTCAAGCGTTTCTGTACGCATTACATCATATTCTTTTTGTTCTTCTTTATTATGTATATCACCATCGACCTCGATAATCAGTTTATATTCATGACAACAAAAATCAGCAATAAAAAAATGTACTTGTTGTTTTTGTAAATGCAGAATTGGATGTTGCCGCAGAAATTTCAGATTCATAAAACTTCTTCGTCGAAGATGCCCCCATAGAGTATCTTCTGGTAGTGTAGGATTGATCCGGAGTTTCTTTGCTCTTTCGTTTATGAGTTCCTTATATTCTTTGTATGAAGTCCTCATATATAAAATATTCCTTCCCCTTTTTAAGGGGAGGGCTAGCCTGCCTGCCGGCAGGCAGGGGTGGGGTTGTGTCGCAAACAGTAATTACGTTTTCGCAATAAGTTCCTCTATATTTTTTACTTGCACTGTTTTTATGCCATCAATATTTGGAACCGCTTTACTCGCTGCGGTGATGACGCGTGTCATCCCGAGCTGGGCTGCTTCTTTTATTCTTTTTTCAAGAAAGCTCACGGAACGGACTTCGCCACCGAGACCAACTTCTCCAAACACGACCAGATCTTTGCCACCGGATTTTTCTTTGAAACTACTTGCGATGGCAAGGCAGACTGCAAGATCTACCGATGGCTCTGTTGCTTTTACACCACCGACGACATTGAGATGAATGTCGTATTGACTAAGGTCGAGCCCTGCACGTTTTTGCAATACGGCCACGAGGACGTGAAGACGATTGATATCAAAGCCGCTTGCTTTCCTGACGGGATAGCCGAAGCTTGTTTTGTTTACGAGTGCTTGGATTTCTACGAGCAGGGGACGCGTCCCTTCTATGATGCAGGTGATAATACTGCCAGGGATATCATCGCCACGTTCTGCGAGAAAGGCTGCAGAGGGATTTGCTACCCCAAAGAGTCCGTCGCTTTTCATTTCAAAAATACCGACTTCGTCTGTAGAACCAAATCTATTTTTTACAGCACGAAGAATCCTATACACATGATAGCGATCTCCTTCGAGATAGAGGACTGTGTCTACGAGATGTTCGAGTGTTTTTGGTCCTGCGACAGTCCCGTCTTTTGTGACGTGTCCTATCAGGACGACAGGGACACCGCTCGATTTTGCTGCATCGAGGAGTGTTACGGTACAAGCACGGATTTGGGAGACGCTTCCCGCTTCTCCTGTTGCGTCTGCGTTCCACATGGTTTGCATGGAGTCGACGATGACGAGATTGGGTTTTGTCTTTTGTATTGTGCTCGAGATAATATCGATGTTCGTTTCATTTGAGAGGGAAAGAGACGCATTGCTATGCGTCTTTACATCTTTTTGGAAAAGTCGATCTGCCCGAAGTTTTATTTGGTCAACAGATTCTTCTCCTGAAAAGTAGAGCGTATTTTTTACATTTGCTGCGAGCTGGAGTGCAAGTGTGGATTTTCCTATGCCTGGTTCACCGCCGAGCAGGGTGAGACTGCCTGGGACGATGCCACCGCCGAGGACGCGATCGAGTTCACTTATCTGTGTCTGTGCTCGGACAATGTTTTTTCCTTTTATATCCGCAAGCGACGTTATTTTTGCCGTAGGTACATCTTTATTTGTATGTTGTTTGCTTATTTGCGTATTTGCAGATTTTTCTAAGGTGCCCCATTTGCCACATTCAAGACATCGCCCATTCCATTTTTGAAATTGCGCATCGCAGTTTGTACAGGTGAAGATTGTTGCAGTTTGTCCCATACGTATACGAGCTAAGAAGAACAACTGTTGTTTTTGATTTGTTCTAGGAGGGGCATTGGATTCTGTAATTTTGATCCCGTAGCCTCAATAATATCAATATATGGACTGATCATACAAACATTTTTCCCTTTTGTAAGGGGCGGAAGGTTGAGTGAATCATATATCAACCAGTTCGCTTTTACCGTGTTCCCGAGGACTGTTGACGGTACCTTTCCTCTATTCATATAGGAACCTTTGTATATTTCCAAGTGAAGCATCTTACATTTTGAGGCCTTGCCGATTATCTGTCCTTTTTTTACGGTAACATCTTTTTCTAATTGAATGGATTTTGTATTCACTTCACCATATACATACAGCATGTTATGAGCTTTATCATATATTTCTATCATACCAACATCTTCTGCTTCCCCTGGATTTGAAGTATCCGTTTTTCCATCTTTACATGTATAAAAATTTTTGGTTACTCTACGAACGATGCCATCTGTCATCGATACTACTGTTCCTCTATTTTCTGTTCCCAGGGTGAGGAGGTCTACTCCTTGGTGGCATAACGTGTATTGATCAAACCTTTCTCGCGATTGTCCCCAATTATTTTCATTGCGATAGAATCCATCACCGACAGGAAAGCAAAAATTTTCAGGGTCTGTCACTGTAAAATCATATGTATTTTTTGCCCCTGCTGGCGGTTGTTGGCTAGCTTCAGCGTGAGAAAGTACGTATTGTGGGTCTTCGTCATTTGAATCGGCCGTTGGAAGTGGATCTGATTCCACCACCTGTATCCTCAAACTTCTAAAATTTACCAATTCAGGATTGATAAGATAGAGGAGTGAATAGGATGTTACTGCGATGAGGAGGCCGATGATTGCTTGGACAATTCCTTTTTGTGCTTTCCCAATACCTTCTGAACTGCCACCTGATGTCACCCAAGTAAATCCAGCATTGATGATCATGATCATCGCAATGACAGCAATTGCAAGTATGCCATATTTGTACACAGGGGCGATGTATTCGCCGATGTAGGGAATGTAGATATAGGATGCATCACCTTCTGTCCGGATTGGGAGAGATTTTGTATCTGTAAAAGAGACGCCTGGAATATTGATTCTGAGACTTGGTTTTTTGAGAAGTTTGTTGAGTTCTTCAGCATTGAATTGCACCGCGGCGGTCGTATCTGTAATGAGTTCCCACCAACTGGACCCGCCTGTTGTCCCCGCAGGTGCTTGTGATTGATCTGTGTTTTGGTTTTGGCAATAATTTAGATCATATGATCCTCCAATACCTTGCTCACATTGCCAGCTTCCTGGATTTGAGTCTAAGCTACTATATCGTACTGCGCATTGCTCTGCACCAATTGTTTCTTTCCCTACAGTTGCGTTACAAACACAGTATTTTTTATCTGTGTCTTTTTTTTGTTCACATGTGTTTGTCACACAATTTTCATTTTCTATGCATGTATCTCCAATTTTAGATGTACCTGGAGGTTGACTTTGCGATGCACCTTGAGCAAAAGCAAAATACGGAAGAAACAAAGAAAAAATACTGACGGTAGCAATTGTACGTGTTAGTGTTGTCTGTAGATATTTTTTTGTACTCATAGCCCAAGTACTACCTCCCATTCTTCAACAGACGTTGGAGTAATTATTTGTTCATTTTCAAGGAAGACTGTCGGGACACTCTGGATATGAAGCAATTCTGCCAAGGTTCGAATCTTGTTGATATATGTGGTCGCTTCGCCAGAGTTCAGACAGGTATTGAGTTTGTCTTCATCAAACTTCATCTCTTGTACAATGGTCGTAATTGTTGCTCGAGAAAGATTGTCATAATTTGCAAATGCAAAGTCTTTGAATTCTTCAAATCTGCCTTGCTTGTTCGCACAAAAAGCGTATTCATGCGCGGGTTCGCTGGTGTATGGAAAAGGGATCACAGGAAGTCCTTTCCAGATGATTTTTATTTTGCCTGGATGTTTTGTATCGACATCTTTCAATATTGCATCTTGGGCACGACAGCCTGTACATGCGAGATCTTCAAACACAACGATCGTATGTGGCGCATTGGATGATCCTATGATGGGATCATCGGGAAGAATAGGAATGAGATCGAGCGTGGTGGCTTGGGTCGTGTTTTCATTGTTTCCAAACAGCGCATTGTATTGCAAAAATCGAAACGAAAAAATGCCTATGACGAGGATGAGTGCTGGGAGAATCCCGAGAAAAATGTGGCGAGATTGTATCATAGAATTAGAGAGGAACGCTAAAGAGTCCTGACTGTGTTTTGTCAGTAAAATACAGCGTGTTGCCATCTGCACTTACAAACATTTCATTCACGGTGTGGACACCGTCTGTTTCTATTGGTTGCTTGAGTCCTGTTTGTGTATCGATACGCACAATATTGTCGGGTGTTTTGTCTGCCAATTCTGGGACAAATCCTGATCCTGTTTCGATATTGGTAGGGACACCGCAATAGACATATCTACTATCAGCAAAGGTACATTTGTCTGCCCAGGTATTCACGCCGAGCAGTTTTCTTCCAGAGCCTATAGTGTCTCCTGAGGCGCCGACAACCCAGAGTTCTGGGATATACCCATTTCGTGCACTGTAGACACTGTGGAGCAGTGTGTCGCCTGTAGGGGACCATTGTGTCTCGAGTCCTCTCCCTTCGACAATCAGAGATTTGAAATTTTCACCATGTTGTCCGAGCAGGAGCACTTCTTGTCTATCTGCGGAGATTGCTTCTCCAGTACGAGAGAGGGCTATGACATCTCCTCGTGGTGACCAGTCCACTATGACTTTGTCTGCATTTTGTCCTAGTGGTTCGATAGGAGTGACGGTATTCCCTTGGGGATCAGAGACAATGAGCCATCGATTTTCAGCAGAAAATCCAATACTTTTTGCGGCGATATCGTTGCCTGTTTTATCAAAACTAAAATCCTGCCAATGTGTTGGCAAGGTGACCTGCGTTTCTGTATCAAAATTATAATAAATATTTGCGCCGTCAGGATATTCTAGAATAGCTTCTTCACGAGCTGGTGACCATGTCACGTCAGACACATTATAAAAGGTATTATCACTAAGTGCTTCGATGTCACCATTCTCGTTGATGCGATAAAATTTTCCATCAATGACGTTGTAATATTTTGATCCACCTGCTCCATCTGGACGTGCGCTCTGTACAGGTGTGTCTACTATTCGTGACACAATAGGTGCGGCTGCCGCCCCTCCTGTCTGACCGCCATTTCCTGTTGGAGTGCTTACGGTTCCGCTTCCTGGAAGTGTTCCTGATCCACCGCCAGTTGTTTGGACTGGCTGTCCATCACCTGCGTTTGGAAATTGCCCCGTTGTTGGTTGTCCTGTGCCTGTTTGTGGTGTTATATCTTTTTTTGGAGCAAAAAAAACGTAATACAACGCAAACGCAAATCCAATGGTAATGAGGATAAAGAGGGCTATATAGAGGATACGTTTTTTGTCCATAGTATAGTCTAATTTGGAAGGGCTTTAAGGTTACCTGCTCTTTTTCCTCCTGATTGTTTGGGGCCAATTCTACGAGGATCGAGAGCCGTTTGATTTAATAAGAAACGTATTCGCATGAGATTATTTGCTATTTTTTTTTTGAATTTTTTCACATCATTTTTGCTCTTTTTATAGGGTTCACTTGATTCAATTTTTTTGATCTCAAGTTCTAGTGTGAGTAATCGAGTCATTCGTGTGGGTATCATTGTTATGAAAACACTTCCACAAAAGCTTAAGAGAGACGCTCCTGCTGGAATTCCGATGATGGTGATTAAAAGTAAGATACCTAGGAGTCCACTTACTAGACCTACTATAATTAATACTGGAATTTGTGCGGTAATAAATGCCATCTTTATCCTTAACAGTTTTATTTTTTCGTCCAATGCTTTCAGTATTTTTTCTGCCATTTTTAATCTTTTTCTGTTTTCTTTATTTTCTTTTTTTAGCTTTTTAATTTCTCTTCGATTTAAGAGAAGTGAGTTTAACAATTTTGTCCCCGTACCTCTTTCGCGAATAGGTTTACTTTGTTGTGGTAATTTGGATTGTTGAACATTTGAATGACTGGGTTCTTCTTCGGAAGTTGGCTTATCCGCATGTTGTTGTTCAGATGGTACACCTGGTTCTAGCTGAACATCGTTATCTTTTTTTTCTGCGTTTTGAGGTTGATCATCGGGAGTTCCTTCTGCATCCAGGGATTCGCCTTCTTGGGATTTTTCTTCATCAGGATTAAAAGTCGCCAAAGGATTATCATCTGTAGGTGACAATGGTGGTATGCCTGATTGCCCACTACCACGTTGTTCTCGCATTTTATCTTCTCGCATCGATCTGTTAAATGCTTCGGGGCTTGCTTTTTTCTTTGAAATTTGGATACCTCTTGCCATACACTATGATAATACGTAGGTTCCTTTTTTTAGAGAAACAGTATACGTTTTTTTTCGTTTTTTCTTTTTCAATATATCTGCAATGAGGGATCCAAGGATGCGCTCTACTGTATATTCTACCATACGTACGCCAGTATCGGGAGTGTATGCTTCTTTGATGAGCGCGTCGACACTTTCTTTTCCTAGTGTGATAGTCAGTGCATGTTTTTTGGCGAGTTGAGCCATCATCCTCTCTGCGTGTGATGAGACGATGTCTGCCAGTGTTTCTGTTGTGAGGGGAGAGAACAAGCACACTGCATCAAGGCGTCCTACGAGTTCTGCGCCGAGTTCTGATTTTATATGAGAGATGATAGATTTTTTTGTTTCTGCGGTGAGTGTTTTCGTTTCTAATTTCGTTTCAAAACCAAAGCTTCCTTTGTGAAACATGGATGCGCCGAGGTTTGATGTGAGGATAATAGTGGCGTGTTCAAATGAAATTTTCTTGCCACTACTGTCGGTCAGTGATCCTTCGTCGAGTATCTGGAGTAAGAGTCTGATAACATCAGAATGTGCTTTGTCAATCTCGTCAAACAATATAACGGCATAGGGACGTCTGCGAATATCGTCGAGAAATCTGTTTCGTTCATTGTGTCCGACATAGCCAGCGGGGGAGCCAAGGAGTTTGCTGATGCCATGTTGTTCTGCAAATTCACTCATGTCGAGACGGATGAGTGCTTTATCTGTGAGGTACAACTTTTGTGCGAGTTCTTTTGCAAGTTTTGTTTTGCCGACACCACTTGGTCCTGCAAAGAGAAATGACGCATGTGGACGACCTACGCGTTTTATACCCAGTTCTGCACGTCTGAGTGTATCCATTACTGTATCAATGCTTTCTTCCTGTCCGAAGACAGATGTTTTCAAATCTTTTTGAATCGCATCGAGGCGTACGTGACTATCTGTCAGAAGCATCTCAGGTTTTGTGTGCAATTTGCGTGCGACGACATGAGCAATGTGTGTTTCTGTCACACGTTTTTTTGGTCGGTCATATTTTTGATCAAGTTCTTTGTCGAGTGCTTCCAGTTTCTTTTGCAGTTTTTCTTCTTCTTTTTTTATGTCCATTGCTGTTTCAAATTTTTCTTGCAAAATAGCTTGTTCTTTTGTTTTTCGACATTCGATGAGTGATGTCTCGAGTTTGTCCCGTTTTTGTTCGAGTGGATGTGAGGGTTCTTTCGCATGGACTGATGCTGCGGCTTCATCGATGAGGTCAATGGCTTTGTCTGGAAGAAAGTTGTCATGAATATAGCGACTACTGAGTGTCACTGCTGCTTGGAGTGTTTTTTGTGGGAGGGTGACTCGGTGATAGCTTTCGTAATATTTTTTGATACCTTCGAGAATATGAAGGGTATCTTCGACAGAAGGTTCCTCGACTGTAATGGATTGGAATCGGCGTTCGAGTGCTGGATCGGTGCTTATATATTTTTTGTATTCATCGAGTGTTGTCGCTCCAATACAACGAAGTTGGCCACGAGCGAGGGCGGGTTTCAAAATATTTGCGGCGTCCATGGTGCCTTGATTTGATCCGGCACCAATAATATTGTGCAATTCATCAATAAATAAAATAATACGAGAATCAGCCTGCACTTCATCAATGAGTGATTTCAAGCGTCCTTCAAATTCTCCACGATAGATAGTCCCAGCGACAAGCAAACTCATATCGAGAGAGAGGATTCGTTTTTTCTTGAGGACGTCTGGGACATCTCCTTCGACGATGCGCTTTGCGAGTCCTTCGACGATTGCTGTTTTTCCTACCCCTGGTTCTCCTATCAAGACTGGATTGTTTTTTGTGCGTCTGAGTAAAATATGAATGACTCGTTCTATTTCTTCTTCACGACCAATCACAGGATCGATACGCTCCTGTGCTTCTTTTGAAGTCAGGTCGGTCGTAAACAAATCAAGTGGACTATTTTTTTCTGGCATGGTGTGGCGAGATTTTTTTGGGAGTCCTTGCTTGGGTGGTGTCATCGGTGGCGTATCTTCCATATGGTCATTGAGGTGATCCATGGCGTCATTCATATCTTCGACCATAGGAAATTGGCTCGTGTTTTCAATTACATGTTGTACATGATCTTGGAGATCATCGGGGTTCATCTTCCATGCTTCGAGGATGCGCATAATATGTTCATCATCGAGATCAATAATAGCAAAGAGAAGATGCTCTGTTCCAACATATTGTGCATTGAATTCGTAGGCCATGAGCATGGCTTTTTCGAGTGCGCGACGAGCTTGTGTATCGAGACTTGGGAGTGTCACTGTGTCTGTGCGTATGGTGGCATCTTGTCGCATATCTTTAAGCGCACTGATGTATGCATCGAGATATGTTGTATCTATGTGTTCAGATCGAAGAAGCCCTTCTCCCATACTGCCTTTTTCTTCGCTGATCGCTGCGAGAAGATGGATTGGGGCTACATGATCATGTCCGAAAGTGGCTGCCAAAGAAATAGCTCGAGCAACAGCATTTTTGAGATGAGATGAAAGTCTATCGAGAAGGATGTCTGGATTCATAAAGATGTCATATTGCATTTAATCTGTGTTTCCCCTAGTATATACTAGCGAAGAGGGTTTCGCAATGTATATTCACGTAACACATAACACGTAACATTTTTTATATAAAACGTTTGATTATATGGCATTTCCTTCACACATATTTAAGGCATATGATATTCGTGGTATTTATGGCACTGAAGTGACAGAAGATCTGGCATACAATATCGGTCGGGCATTTGCAGTATTCATGAAAAAGGATCAAGGAAAAGACGCCTTGACGTTGGTTGTATGTGAAGATATGCGTGTTTCTTCAGCGCCACTCAAGAAAGAGGTCATTCGTGGTCTGACAGAACAGGGGATAGACGTGGTTGACATCGGCCTTGCGTCCACACCGACGTTTTATTTTGGTGTCGCAAAGTATGGCTATGATGGTGGTATTCAGGTGACGGCTTCTCATAATCCAGGCAAGTATAATGGATTCAAAATGGTACGCCCAGGAGCTGGGCCTATCAGTGGGGAGACAGGCATCATGGAGATCCGTGATATGGTCGAAAAAGGTGAATTTCCTGCTGTTGCAAACACAGGAACTGTCAGTACGCGTGAAGGTGTAATCGAGGATGAAGTCGCGTACGCGCTCTCACAAGTAGACGTGTCGAAGATCAAGCCATTCAAAATTGTCGTGGACAATGCCAATGGCATGGGCGCGCTTGTGATGGATGAACTCTTCAAGCATTTGCCATGTGAGCTCGACCGCATGTATTTTGACCTCGATGGTAACTTCCCAAACCACGAAGCAAACCCTCTGATAGAATCGAACAACAAAAATGTTCAAGCACGTATTCTTGAAACTGGCGCTGACCTTGGTATTGCACTCGATGGTGATTCAGACAGAGTGTTCTTTATCGACAACACTGGGAAGACGGTGGAGCCATCGATTGTTCGAGGCATGCTTGCCCAAGTGTATCTTGAAAAAGAACCAGGTGGAGCTGTGGGGTATGATGTTCGTCCAGGAAAAATTACCGAAGATATGATTCTCGAGGCTGGCGGAAAGCCGTTCCTTACCAAAGTCGGGCATTCGCTTATCAAAGAAGAGTCAAAAAAACACAATGCTATTTTTTCCGGTGAATCTTCTGGGCACTTTTTTATCAAAGCTGACTTTGGATTTTTTGAAATGCCTGCGATTATTATATTGCAATTTTTGCGAGTGATTTCTGAAAGTAGCAAAACCGTACGAGAATATATTGAGCCACTCATGAAATATGCACATTCAGGAGAAATTAATTTTGAAGTGGAAGATAAAACAGCGGTGTTTGAACGATTGAAAATATCCTACGGAGAACATCTGACGCAGGATTTTGATGGGATGAGTTTTA
>PFLZ01000092.1:4946-5329 GCA_002784795.1 Candidatus Magasanikbacteria bacterium CG_4_10_14_0_8_um_filter_42_12 | reverse complement strand
CTTCATACCAGACAAACTCATGGGACAAAATGTCCAAAAACTCACCAAAAAAAAACTTATTCTCTGGGACGGCACGTGTATTGTGCACGAACTATTTACCGTAGATACTATCAAGGAAATCCGTGCACAACATCCAGGTGTCAAAATTCTTGCTCATACAGAATGCAATAGCGCGGTGGTCGATGAAGTGGATATGGCTGGGAGTACCAGCGACATGCTCCGCTATATTGCATCAAGCGATGCAAACGATATTATGCTCGTCACGGAGTGTGGCATCACAGACAGAGTAAAAACAGAATTTGTTGATAAACACATTGTCGGGACATGTAGTTTGTGTCCATATATGAAAAAAATTATGCTCCGAGATATTCTCGTTGCATTGA
>PFLZ01000092.1:0-4900 GCA_002784795.1 Candidatus Magasanikbacteria bacterium CG_4_10_14_0_8_um_filter_42_12 | reverse complement strand
GATGCTCAACATTTCAAAATAGATTATATTCTATAGAACACAGATCTCCCAGATCACCAGGATATCCCAAGATAGTATCCTGGAATATCTGAGGGAATCATGGTAATCTGCGTTCTATATGCACATACGAAATGATATGAATAAACAACAGCACATTGAACAATTCTACAATCAACAAGAAAAACTGACACTCGAAAATACTTCATACAAAACGTATGCTGATTATTATACGCACGAAACACTTCGCCTTGATCTCGCCGGTGGCGATGATCTGACCACCACGGCAGTGCTTGATGCCAATCCAACAGTGTCAGCAAACGTTATTGCAAAGCAAGATGGTGTCATAGCGGGATTGCAAGAAGTCGCGTACTTCTTGCACAGTTTTCCTATTCAAATAGAATTTTTAAAAAAAGATGGAGATACGATCCTGAACAAGGATATTGTTCTCACGCTCAATGGTCCTGTACAAGACATATTGAAAGTGGAACGCACCATGCTGAACCTCTTGCAACGAATGTCTAGCATTGCGACGCATACAAAAAAATACGTCGACCAGATTCCAAAGAACGTCCTCCTCTGCCCTACTCGCAAAACGCAGTGGGGCCTCCTCGACAAACGAGCAGTGACACTCGGTGATGGAGGCACACATCGTCTGGGTCTGTATGACTTTGTACTCATAAAAGACAATCACCTCCCCTACATCACAGATCTCGAAGCAAAGGCAAAAGAGCTTAATGAAAAAAAAATCTTTTGGGAGATTGAAGCCGATACGGCTGATCAAGTCCGAGAGTTTGCAACGCTCCAGCCAAGCGCGATCATGTTCGATAATTTTTCTCCAGAAGACATACTGCCACTCGTAAAAGAACTGCATGAAACATATCCTACTATTATTCTCGAAGCATCTGGCGGTATCAATAATCAGACGATTGAAGCATACGGCAAAACTGGCGTGGATATTATTTCCATGGGATCACTCACCCACTCTGTAACATCGCTCGACATCGGCCTCGACATTGTATAATATCGATTTTTTTCTATGACTTACGACTTTCTCGTCATCGGCTCTGGTATCTCTGGCCTCAATTTTGCACTCGACGCTGCTGAGCATGGCACGGTTGCGATTGTCACAAAAAAAGAACTCATGGAGAGCAATAGCAACTATGCCCAAGGTGGCATTGCTGCGGTACTCGATAGTCATGATAGCTTTGATGCACACGTCGCAGACACCCTCACAGCAGGATGCCATATCAATGACCTCGAGGCTGTCACACTCACGGTCACACATGCCCCAGCACAAATTCAAAAATTGATAGATATAGGTGTGGGATTTAGTCGTAAAAAAGAGATACTGTCACTCACCCAAGAAGGCGGACATAGTGCACGCAGAATTGCACATGCACACGATGCCACTGGCAAAGAAATAGAAAGGGCTCTTATTTTTCATGTCAGACAACACCAAAATATTCATATATTTGAATCGCATCTTGCAGTTGATCTACTGATGCAGGATGGTGTATGCAAGGGCGCAGAAGTATTGCATACAGAAAAAAAAGAAATTGAACTATTTCGTGCAAAAGCAACGATCCTTGCTTCCGGTGGCGCGGGGCAAGTATTTGAGCGGAATTGCAATCCAAGTGTTGCGACAGGAGACGGCATCGCCATGGCAGCACGCGCTGGCGCTGAGATTCGAGATATGGAATTTATACAATTTCACCCAACAGCACTCGCACTTGAAGGAAAACCAACCTTTCTTCTTTCGGAAACAATTCGTGGTGAAGGCGCTATTCTCGTGAATGCCAAAGGTGAACGATTTATGGAATCACAGCATGAGCTGAAAGAATTGGCACCAAGAGATATCGTTGCACGAGCAATATATGCAGAGATGAAACACGGTCCAGTGTATCTGGATATTACCCATAGAGAATCAGCGTATATCAAAGCACGATTTCCATATATCTACGAACAACTCTGGTGGTATGGCATAAAAATGGACAAAGACCGTATCCCCGTTGCACCAGCAGCTCATTATACCTGCGGTGGTGTCCACACAAATTTGAAAGGAGAAACAAACATACCGGGACTGTTTGCCTTTGGCGAAGTTGCCCACACAGGTGTCCACGGCGCAAATCGACTTGCATCAAATTCTCTTCTCGAATGTATGGTCTTTAGCGAACAAACAGTACCAACAGCAGTGGCCTATGTTCAAGATGTTGAACATGTTAACCATGTTGAAATTGATTCCAGAAACATGGTATACAAAAAAACAGATATTCACGCTATAAAAAAAGAAATTCAAAAAATCATGTGGGAACATGTCGGTATAATTCGACATGAGAATGAACTCAAAAAAACATTGCAAAAACTAAAAAGCATTCAAACAACACTCGAAAAATTGCAAAAAGAAGGAAAAAATGAGATGCTGGTAGAAACAAAAAACCTTGCAGATGTCGCAATTCTTATTACAAAAGCTGCGATAGAGAGAAAAGAAAGTATTGGCTGCCATTTTATAGCAGACTAAACCTATGTACATCCTCGGTATAGAATCATCTTGTGACGATACGTCTGTCGCACTGCTCGATTGCAGCGACGATAGTTTTGTTGTGCTCGCAGAAAAGACGGCCAGCCAAGTAGACGTGCACAAAAAATATGGTGGTGTGGTGCCAGAACTTGCGGGTCGTATGCATGCGGAAAATATTCTTCCTGTGGTCGAAGAAGTCATGAATGAATGGCGAGAAAAAATGGGAGAACAACATGCATTGCCAGATGTCATAGCAGCAACAACAGGACCAGGATTGATAACAGGTCTGCTTGTCGGAGCTGAAGTAGCGAAGAATCTTTCGTATTTCTGGAACGTCCCAATGATTGCCATGAATCATATCGAAGGCCATATCCATTCCGTATTTGTTAGCCAACAGACTACAGACAACAGCAAACAGAATGCAATACCCTTGTCTGTCGACCGTAGTCCGTCGTCACTCACATTTCCAGCACTTTGTTTGATTGTCTCAGGTGGTCACACAGAACTTGTGTTAATGCGAGACTTCGGTGAATACGACCTCCTCGGCAAAACGCGCGACGATGCAGCGGGTGAAGCATTTGATAAAGTTGGAAAATTGCTTGGATTCGAATATCCAGGAGGACCAAAAATTTCAAAACTCGCAACAGACGGAAATACAAACGCAATACAATTTCCTCGTCCGATGCTAAAGAGTGACGACTATGATTTTAGTTTTGCAGGATTGAAGACTGCTGCACTCTATGAACTCCGAGACAGACCTCTGCAAAATGAACAGGAAAAGAAAGATTTCTGCGCCAGCTTCGAACAAGCCATCGTCGATGTCCTCGTAGAAAAAACAAAACGCGCTGCAAAAGAATACCATGTACATACCATCATCCTCGGTGGTGGCGTTTCTGCAAATCCAAAACTTCGTACAGAATTACAAATAATGATACAAGAAATGCCACAGGCTCAGCTACTCGTGCCAAGTCCCCAATACAGCATGGACAATGGCGCGATGATCGCCGCCACAGCATATATGAAAGCAAAGAAAAAAGAATTCACAGAATGGCAAGACGTGGTCGTGAATCCAAACTGGGAAGTATACGATAAATAATTCCTCCACAGTCATCAATTGACAAAAAGAAAGTCGACAGCTACTATAGCGCCAGATCTTTTACAAAAGCACGGACTCGTTCCGTGCTTTCATGTCTCACAGGAGGGACACTTATGCCGAACGGCTCACTGAAGATCTTCTCCGGCAGGTCACATCCAGACCTCGCCAAGAAGATCTGTGACAACCTCAGTCTACCACTGGGGAAATCGCATGTCGTGGAGTTCTCCAATCAGAATCTGATGCCACAGATCGACGAGAACGTTCGTGGTGCGGATGTGTTCGTGATGCAGACCTCATGCGCACCGGTGCATACGGGAATCATGGAGATGCTCCTCATGATCGACGCACTGAAGCACGCGTCCGCTGAGCGCATCACCGCCGTCCTTCCGTACTTCCCGTACGTGCGGTCCGACAAGAAGGACAAGCCACGTATCTCGATCGCCGCGCGACTGATGGCAGATGTGATTCAGACTGCAGGTGCCAACCGCGTGCTGACGATGGACCTGCACTCACCTCAGATCGCCGGCTTCTTCCGGATCCCGGTCGACCACCTACAAGCTGCACCAATCATCACGGACTACCTGCAACGGTGCGATCTCACGAACCATGTCCTCATCGCCGGCGACGCAAGCGAGACCAAGGATGTCGGGCGCTACGCGAACCGCCTCGAACTACCCATGGCCATCGTAGACAAGCGCCGATTCGATGACTCCGACACTGCCAAAGCTGCCAACCTCATCGGCGATGTCCAGGGCAAACACGCCATCATCATCGACGACGAAGTCGCCACCGGTGGAACACTCACCGAGGCGGCGACGTTCCTCAAAGACAAAGGCGCTGAGCGGATCACTGCGGCCTTCACCCACGCGGTGCTCTCGGGCCCAGCGGTTGAGCGGCTCGAGAAGTCAGTCATCGAACGACTCGTCTTCACCGATACCATCCCGCTTCCAGGGCAAGACCTCATCAAAGTTCGAGGTGCTCAGCGTAGCAAGAATCTTCGCGGAAGCGATCCGTCGGATCCACGACGGAGGTTCGCTCTCCGAGCTCTTCCGCTGACCACACCGACTTCCTGTAGACAGAAACCCCGGGCACCACACTACGTGGTGCCCCGGGGATTCGACACTTCTTTTGAAATGAAGAATGAGGAATTCAAATTTCAAAATTATTTGTATAATTCTGAAATCTAAAATTTGAATTCTTTATTATTACATCGGACTTAATGGACAAAACGGTCGGCTAGAATTTAGGTTTTCCTTTCAAAATTTCATCAATAAGTTTTACTTTTC
>PFLZ01000122.1 GCA_002784795.1 Candidatus Magasanikbacteria bacterium CG_4_10_14_0_8_um_filter_42_12 | reverse complement strand
CATACAGTAGGGCACCTTCTTGATTTGTTCACCCGTATTGGGTGAGATCAAGAACCCATTATACAAAGGTCGAGTCTTCCCAGACGTAAAATGGCATGTACTCTGGGTACATAACACTTCATCTTTGTTGACCATCCTCGCTATTGCAATGGATGAGCGCAACAATGGTGGAGCATATATATAACTATTATTATGACTGATGTAATTAACCTTACAAAAAAGGCATTTACATGGTCTGTCGTTGTGATGACGATAGCATGGAGTATCGGTCTTTCTGCACTCGCAGCACCTCTTGCTGCAAACGCTGCAGATTGTCCTACACTCGAAGCTGGTGACCTTTTCAAAGTAAAAGGAAACTCAGCTGTCTATCTCCTCAACGCAGACATGCAACGCTTGTACTTCCCAACTTCTGAAGTATTTCACACATGGTATAGTGATTTCTCAGGTGTTGTAGAAATTGATTCTACATGTGTAAGCGCATACCCAAACGCTGTAAACCCATCTGGTGTTGATTACCGACCAGGCTCACGCCTCGTGAAGGTAACTATCTCTCCAGAAGTATACGCTGTCGGTCCAGGTAACATGCGTCACCTGATCGGTAGTGAAGAAGAAGCTGCATCACTTTATGGTGCTAGCTGGGCAACTCTTGTTCGTGATGTTCACGACTTCCACTGGCCAAACTATACGACTGGTTCAGAAGTTGACGGACTCTTGAATGGTATGCTCGTAAAGCGTGCTGATTCTACAGATGTTACAACGGTATACTATGTCCAGGATGGAAAACTCCATGGCGTAGACGGAACACTTCCATCATTTGTTGCTGGAGATGTCCGAACAGTTGCTTCAACACTTGTTGACGCTCTTGAATTGAGCGCTGACTCTGTAACAGCTGCTTCACTCACTGCTGACCCTTCACAGGGTGGTGGAAGTGGAACTCCTGGTACTACAGTACCTTCAGGTGAGCTGACTGTCAGCCTTGCTGCTAGTACACCTGGTGCAGCAAATATTCCAGATGGTACTTCATTCAATAAAGTATTGACAGTGAACCTACAAGCTGGTGCTGATGGAGCTACTGTAACAGGACTTACACTTAAGAAAACTGGATATCTTTTAAATACAGATATCACAGGAGTTGACGTTGTCGATGGCAACGGAGTACGTCATGGAAACGTGGCTTCTTCTTTGAACAGTGATAGTGAAGTACTTATCTTGTTCGGATCAAATCCTGTTGTTGTTCCTGCAAATGGTCAAGTTTCTTTGACTGTTCGTTTGAACTTCTCAGCCGATACTACTGCTAGTACTGTTGGTATGAGTCTTAAATCTCTTACGACAACTGCTACAGTTTCAGGCTCACTTCCTATTGCTGGAAGCCAAATGAGTGTTGTAGATGGATCAAACGCTGTTGCTGCTGTAACAATTGACGTTGTTGCTGTCGGTGGTTCAAGCCAAACAAGCATGAACGCTGATGCTGACAACTCTCAAGAAATTACAAAGTTCAGAATTACTGAAACTGCTAGTAAAGAAGATGTGCTCGTACGAAAGTTGACACTCTTCAACTACGGTAATGCAGCTGATGCTGATTACAAAGACGTAGAGCTCGTTGCTACTGATGGAACTGTCCTTGCGACAGCACAGCCAGTAAGCCAGCAAGTCGTCTTTGATCTGTCTTCATCTCCATACAAAATCACAAAAGGACAGCAAAAAGATCTTACGGTTCGCATGAAGATCGTAGGTGGTACAACGAAGACTATCCAACTGGCTGTCTATAATGACTTTGATTTGGAAGTGCAGGGAGCTGACACTGGTGCATATGTTCTTCCAACTGGGGGAACTACTGACGGAGGTGCAGTATCATTCCCACTTGGAGAAACTTCTACATACAATGAAGTATTGATTGCTTCAGGTACACTTAGCTTCAACAAAGACGTAACTTCACCTTCTGATTCTGTGAATCCAGGTGACACAAACGTTGTATTGGCTAAGTACTATGCGAAGCCAGTTGGAGAAGATATGGAGCTACGAAAGATAAGCTTTGGTATCGAACAAGATGATTCAGCATTGACTGGAAACGTATACGTGAAAGTTGATGGATCTATTGTTTGGAGTGGAGCTGCATCTACCTTTGCTGTAGATGGTACTTTTGGGTCAAAAACATTGACAACATACCCTAGACTTAAAGCTGGACAGAACAACTACATTACTGTAGAAGGGTCTGTACCTACAACAGCAACAAGTGGCGTGTATTACCTGGTAAACGATTTTGACCTCACTGAGGCTAAGTTGCTTATCAGTAATACTATCTCTGATGCCTCTACTCTTGCAGTAAATGCAACAGATGGTAATCAGATTCAGGTGAACTCTGCATCAATGACTGCAAAGACATTGTCTACTCCGGTGTCACAAAACATTGTGAACGGAACAAATGACTTTACCTTTGGAACTGTTGAATTCAATGCACAATCTTCTGGTGAAACTGTCCGTGTCTCATCTGTGATCGTGTCAAACATGGGATCAGGTACCGTTACAGATATTTCAAACTTGGAACTCTGGGATGGTACGACACAACTTACTACCAGTAACAGCACTGCTACTGGTGCTGCATCAACGACGTTTACCTTCACATCTCCACTGCTTGTTACCAAAGGGACTATTAAGACCCTTACATTGAAAGGTGACATCACTGGATCAGGTGCAGGTACTCACCAGTTTAGATTGCACAGTGTAAGCGCTACCGGAAAAGACACTGGGACATCTGTCTCAATCACTCCAACAGGTAGTGGTCAAGAAATGACTATTGCAACTTCTGGTACGGTGACATTGTCTCTCGTATCTGGAAATGGAGGCTCTCCAGTGAGTGTCCAAACTGTAAACATCGGAAGTACAGCTGGTACATACTTCGCATTTAAGGCTTCAGCACAAAATGAAGCAGCGAAGGTTCGAACATTGAAACTTACTGCGTCTGGAACTTCATTGAACACAAATTCTTTGGTCAACTTGAACCTCTACCGAAAGGTAGGAACTGCTACAATGGAAGCAACTCCATTTGCGAGTGCTACTGAAATGACATGTTCATCAAACACATGTACATACACATGGACAGCGACAGACAACTTGCTTCCTGAGCCTATCCAGCCAGGAACACCTGTAACTATCTATGTAAAAGCTGATGTCGGTGCAGCAGGGGCAGCACGACTAGGTGACGACTTTGTATTCAGCATAGCCGCAACTACAACTGACTTCATCGGTGTAGGTGATTCAACAAATGCTGCATTCACTGTTGCTGGAACCCCAACTGCTTCTGGAGCGACACATATCGTACCATGGAGCGTGAAGGTTTTTGCAGAAAGTCCAACTGCACCAAATAGTACTGTTGGAGTAGGTTCTGGATCTATTGTAGGTAAGTTTAAACTTACTAACCTTGGTTCAGGAGTAGTTACATTTACCACAAGTACGTTTAATGGTAGCGGAAGTTCTTCTACAGCGACATATTCTCTCCATGCATCAACTGATGGAGGTGCGTCTACAGATTCAAGTGTGAGTCTGAAGGCTGCGTCATCTACTCTTACATGGGGTGATATTACCGATGTCACGCTTAATGGTGGTTCATCTCGATACCTTACCATTAAGACTGGCGGCACTGCTGGTAATTACGACACACATCAATGGTCAGTAAATGTTATTGGTCAATTGACGTATAGTGTTGCTGAAACAGCTCTTGGATACGATGAAAATGCTGATGGTGATCTCGATGATACAGTTGAAAATCTGTATGTAGAAGGTACTCCTGCATTGGAAATCGTTACATCACGAAGCTCATAATAGTTTCTTGGTAACATACATCCAAACATTTCCCCTCCGATATAATTCGGAGGGGTTTTGTTTTATTGACATTTTTTCTAGCTCCTTTATAATACCCCTTTATATAAGGTTAAAATATTTGTATGAAAGACATGCTACAACGAATAATTCGGTATGCTATATATGGTACATTTTTTGTGCCGGTGGTTGTGGTGCCATCTTTCTTTGTATTCCCGTTTATTGTTCCCAAGATTCTTCTTTTTAGAACGCTTGTCTTGTGCATGTTTGCAGGGCTTATAGGGTTGTTGTATATACAACGAAAGACATATAGTCTCCGATGGACACCACCTACTTTAGGAGTGCTTCTTTTTCTTTTGAGTTTTGTCCTCTCTACATTTGTGGGGGTAGATTGGTATAGGAGTTTTTGGGACAATCATGAAAGAATGCTAGGATTGTTCACAATTGTGCATTATGTGTTGTACTATGTCGTCCTCAGTTCTGTTATCCAAGAATGGAAGGAATGGCGGTGGCTTATGAGAGCATTTTTGGGGGCTGGTGCTATTGTCATGGTAATAGCGGTGTTTCAGACATACGTCAACCATGACTTGTTGCTGAATAAAGGCAATACTTCTCGTGTGGCTTCGACACTAGGAAATTCTATATACCTTAGTGGATACGGACTTTTTTTAATGTTTCTTGGATATATTCTGGCAATGAAAGAAAATATAAAGAAGAAAAATATGTGGTTTTGGTATCCTGTTGTAGGAGGAGGCCTCGGCTTCTGGGGAATATTTTTGGGAGGTACTCGTGGTGCATTCTTGGGGCTGGTAATTGGTGTGGGTGTACTTTTAATATCGTATATCCTTGCGCTCAAAGGACACAAGCGACTCAAAATGTGTATGAGTGCATTATTGATACTAGGTGTATGTATTATGGGTACATTTTATGCATTTCGGCAAACTGATTTTGTAAAAAATATCCCTGCTGTTGGTAGACTTGTGAATACTGAAGTATCGAGTACAGACACACGTGTCATGGCCTGGGGGATTGCCATAGAAGCATGGAAAGAAAAGCCTGTGTTTGGGTGGGGCCCAAATAATTATTACTACGCATTCAATAAATACTATCGTCCAGAATTCTTGCTACATGGTTGGGGAGAAACGTGGTTTGATAATGCACATAGTGTGGTTATGAACACACTAGCAGTACAAGGGTTTTTTGGTATTGTTACATATCTTGTATTGTACATGCTCTTCATTGTTTCCTTATGGAGAGCATATATACGAAATGTAATCGATATCCATGTATTGAGCGTTGGGTCTGCATTTTTGATCGCACATCTTGTAAGCGTGTCTACTGTGTTTGAAAATCCAACATCGTATTTGTATTTTTTCTTTTTCCTCGCATTCTTAAATGTACAGATGCAGGCAAAAAAAACACATGCAGGTGATGAACACAAAGCAAAGTCGAAAGATGTATCCACGGGAGGTACCATTAGTATCATTGCTGTTGTAATTCTTCTTGTTTATTCTACAAACATTAATCCAGCCAGAGCAAACATGCAGGTGCTTTCTCTCATAAAGACTATCAATATTGATCCACAGACGGCGATTGCCACCTATCCATCTGTTGCCGCTATTCCAACACCACATATAGATGATATCCGAAATGATACGGTACGCATATTGTCTGGCATACTTCGAGATCCAGCAGCTGCCACTCAGCCGTGGATAGCCGAATTATCAACACTCGCAATTGAGGAAATGAAAAAAAATATGGTGTTGCATCCATTTGATATACGAGTACATATCACGCTTGCAGAACTATATGCATATGAGGCACAAAGAACCAATAATCCTGAGTATATAGGTGCTGCCATAGATACCATGAAGGAAGCCTTGCGTATTTCTCCAGAGCGTCAGCAAGTAGAATATTCTTTAGCATCATATTTACATATGGGGGGAAAAACTGATGAAGCTATAGAGATCTTGCAAGCATCTGTCGATAGATTTGAAACTATAGGAGATGGTTGGCGACGTCTCGTATTTCTCTATATGCAACAAAATAACGTAGATACAGCAGTGGACATAGCAACAGAAGCTTTGAGTCGTGAGAATATACTTCTAGATGAGGAGACGAAAGGTATGTTTATAGAATTGGTAGAAACGCATAATAGAGAACAAGCTGACGTGCAAAATTAATAAAAGTATATGAAAAAAGCCCTCATAACAGGCATAACCGGACAAGATGGTTCCTATTTGGCAGAATTTCTTTTGGGAAAGGGATATGAAGTTCATGGTATTATCCGCCGATCAAGTAGTTTTAATACAAGTAGAATAGATCACTTGTATCAAGACCCACATGAAAAAAATGTTCGTCTTATTCTGCATTATGGAGATTTGAGTGATGGCAGTAATGTAAGCCGTATTATTGAAAAGATTCATCCAGATGAAATCTATAACCTTGGTGCACAAAGTCATGTACAAGTAAGTTTTGAACAACCAGAATATACAGGAAACGTCGATGGGCTTGGAACATTGAGATTGTTGGATGCCATAAAAGATAATGCTTCCAAAACAAAATTTTATCAAGCAGGGTCTTCTGAAATGTTTGGGAAAGTTCGTGAAACCCCACAAACAGAAATAACACCATTTTATCCACGCAGTCCGTATGCTGCGGCAAAAGTGTATGCACACTGGTTGACCGTCAATTATCGAGAATCATACGATCTGTTTGCCTGCAATGGCATTCTCTTTAATCATGAATCCCCACGGCGTGGAGGTACTTTTGTGACAAAAAAAATTACGCACGCACTTGCAAATATTGTTCTTGGCAAGCAAGAAAAACTATATCTCGGAAATCTCGATGCTATGCGTGACTGGGGATATGCAAAAGACTATGTAGAAGCGATGTGGATCATGCTCCAACAAGATACCCCAGATGATTATATTATTGCGACAGGAGAAACACATAGTGTCCGAGAATTTCTTGAATACGCTGGCAAAAAAGTAGGAATGGATATCGAATGGAAAGGAAAAGGACTTCACGAAAAAGGAGTCGACAAAAATTCTGGCAAGACCATCATAGAAATAGATGAAAAGTATTTTCGACCTGCTGAAGTAGATATGTTGATAGGAGACGCGACAAAGGCAAAGGAAATACTTGGGTGGAAGCCAACCGTAGGATTTCACGAATTGATAGACATGATGCTTTGTGCCGAGTTTGAAGAGATGCAAGTAGATCCACAGAAGTATATATCATAATATATGGAAAAAGATGCTAAAATTTTTGTAGCAGGGCATCGTGGTATGGTAGGCTCAGCGATAGTTCGTGCACTCGAAAAAGATGGGTATACATCGATTGTGACAAGATCCTTTAGTGATCTTGACTTGCGAGATGGAAATGCTGTTGCATCTTTTTTTGAAATAGAAAAACCAGAGTATGTCTTTCTTGCTGCCGCAAAAGTGGGTGGCATTCTTGCGAATAACACGTATCCTGCAGAGTTTATTTATGAAAATCTGCAAATACAAAACAATGTGATTCATCAGTCATACGTACATGGGGTAAAAAAACTCTTGTTTCTCGGTTCATCATGTATTTATCCAAAAATGGCAGAACAACCAATAAAAGAAGAATATTTGTTATCTGGAAAACTGGAACCAACAAATCAGCCATATGCGATTGCAAAAATTGCTGGGATAGAAATGTGCCAAAGCTACAATCGTCAGTATGGTACAAATTTCATTGCAGTCATGCCTACAAATTTGTATGGACCTGGAGACAATTATCACCCAGAACATTCCCATGTATTTGCATCCTTTGTTAGAAAATTTTCAGAAGCGATTGCAGAAGGAAAAGAGGGCCTAGAAGTGTGGGGGAGTGGAACACCGTATCGAGAATTTCTCCATGTTGATGATCTTGCACAGGCTTGCCTCTTTCTAATGAATACCTTTACGCCAACAAAAGAACAAAATGACAACGGGGATATCTTCATGAATATTGGTGTTGGGGAAGATGTCACAATCAAAGAACTCGTTGAATTATTTAAAGAAATTTCTGGTTTTACTGGGGAGATTGTCTGGGACAGTACAAAACCAGATGGAACACCAAGAAAACTTTTGGATGTGAGTCGTATGGCAACGTTGGGCTGGAAGGCACGTATTCCACTCAGAGAGGGAATTCGGCAGGTACTGGAAGAATATAGGACAACAGTACAAAAATAATCAGTTGTTTAGATGAAAGTTCAAGTTAAGATGGAACCACAATTGTGAATAACTTCATTAGGAGTGAGGTAGTTGAGAGACTTTCTAGGACGGCTATTGAGCCGTTCTTGTATTTTGAGAAGGTCTTGTTCAGTGATGTCGTGCATATTAGTGGATCGAGGTAAGTACTGTCTGATGAGTTTATTCATGTTTTCCACACCACCTTTTTGCCATGAGCTGTATGGATCACAGAAGTACGTATCTATGTTGAACAATTCTCGGAGTATGATGTGTCCGGCACCTTCGGTGCCGTTGTCGAAAGTGACAGTGCGAAACAGATCATGTGGAACAGATTCAGCCGTGTGTATGAGTGCATTTGTTGTTTCTTCAGCAGATTTGTTTGCCAGTTTGTGTATACGGACAAGTTGAGATTTTCGTTCGTATTGGACTGAAAGATACGGGTTCTTTCTGCCACGGGTAAACTCCACAGTGTCAGTCTCCCAATCTCCATAGCGTGTTTTTTCATCAATATACTCTGGTCGTTCATGGATAGATATTCTGCTAGGTATAGTCACTTTTTTGCCCTTCCGTTTGCCATGCTTCCTCCGCTTTGATCTGTGTGTGCGTAGGTGTGTGTACAGCTTCTTATGTTTTTCTGCTTTTTCGTAAATCCATTCGTAGATACTTTCATGGCTGATTGTGAGTTCTTCTACTCCTTCAAGTCGACTGGCTCGGAGCCGACCAGCTATTTGCTCCGGCGACCAATCTTCTCGAAGTTTTGACTCTACATACGCACGCAATGCTGGGTACTGCTCCAGCTTCCCACGACGTTTTTGATGCTTCCGCTCATCATGTTTTCTCTGGGCTATGTCTGCTCTGTATTTCTTTCGATTGTCTCCGTTGTTTCGTATCTCCTCGCTTAACGAACTGTGTGTCCTCCTTATTACCTCCGCTATCGCTCGAATGCTCATCTTCGTCCGAAGCAAATATTCCAGCTTCTGCCGTTCAAAATATGTAATCTCATTTGACATACCACCTATGCTTATGCTCAAACCCTTATTTTAGCATTTCAGTGGTTCCACTAGTTTAGAATCTTTCAGAAACAAAAGACACCTTGACAAAGGTGTCTTTTTGTGGTTCAATCATCCGTTGCATGTTCAATTGTGACTTATATGTAGCATGGCATCGTATTCATCAATATATGGTGGATAGAATGCCTTGACTGCAGAGATAGGCGCCTGCTACGCATGTGTGGATTTCATGGAAGCCATGTTGGCTCAAATCATAGCGCTCGCCATGAGCGACTACAAACAGTTCAAGCTCGTAGTCGCGCGGCTGCTCGGGTACATCGACCCTCGGCAACCATTCGGCACGGCACTGTTTGACGCCTTTGCACGAATTACCGTGTCTGTGGCGATCGAGGGGTTTGCACTTCGCCGTAACTCTGTGACTGAAGAGTTGGATGTGTTCCTTCGTCGCCGGGCACTGGATGACACTGCCTACCCAGGTGAGTGGCATGCTCCTGGGACCATTTTGCGTCCGGGGGAGACGTACAATAATGCCTTTGATCGTCTAGCGGGGGAGTTCGGGACGTCGGTGCTTTCGTACCTGCTGTGCGACAATCTGAATTGGCCTCAAGAGGCGCGTGGGCATGTCCTGAGCATCATCTTTCTCGTGGATCTCATCGATGATCCCCGGAAAGACGAGACCCACTGTTGGTTCTCGGTCGATCGTCTCCCACAGCCCATGGTCGACAGCCACGAGCACCATATGCTCCCGATGGCCATAAAGGCCTTCGAGGATCGCAAGCGACAGCAGAAGGGCGACCTGTAGGACTACCGGTCGCAAGGAGAAGAGCACCTCGCACAGAACCATCAAGCGATGGGGATGTGCGGGGCGCTTCTTTGTATTTGTGGATAACTTTTGACACCTTTTGACACCTACTGACACCTATAGTATACTATTTTACAATGCACTCATAAGCGTGTACTGTATGTCTGAAATCCATCCAAATGAAGTATATACGACAAAAGAAGCAGAAGAACTTCTGAAAGTCAGTAATAGCACTATGAAGCGACTTTTGAAGTCTGGCCTTCTTCGAGCCAATAAGGTTGGCAAGCAATACCGTATTTTGGGGCATGAACTTTTGAGAGTTGTTTCTCCTGAAGTGGATAAGAAAGCAACGGATTTGTTCCAAAAAGTGAAAATGAAGACTATTGAGAAGACTAAGGATTGGTAATTATCGGATTGTAACATGGATATATGATTTTATACCTTGATACATACATAACAGATACACCCTTAAATCAAAATAAGGCCAAACTTTTGGACGATGTAAGATTGTTACATTCAACATATAAAAAACCCTCAAAAATTGATATTGTGAAATATACATTATCAAGTTATGCAGTCTTTCCTTGGTCAAATGTATATATTAAATATGAGATTGAAGATACCTCCAAAATTTCAGAATTAGACGAATATATAAAAAAACTTTTCCCTGATGCTATTATTGAGCATGAAAGAAGTGATTCACAGGATGACTATATAAAATCCTTGGATGTACTAGAAACTTTTGATGATCCTTGGATATTTTATGTTCCAAATAACGATCATCCACTCATGATAAATTCAGTTCGGGATATTGAGTACATGAATCGTCTTTTAGAAGAAGCTGAAACATGGAAAGTAAAATTTCCTTTTGTTTCGATTGCGTACTCACATTTCAGTGAGTATCTTAATGCTTCGTATCCGCGTAGTGCGAATCATCGATATTTTGGTGCGGGAAGTGTGTATTTAGGAGAAACAGATGATGCCGTTATATTCTTGCGCAAAAATGGAGATTTTAATTCGGTGCAAATTGTCAACAGAGACCATTTTTCTCATTGGTTTACATCTACTGATCTATCTGGTTGCATAGTAAGACGTGCTGAGGATCTACATAATGTGACAGTTCATAACCAAGTCATCATTGCACCAAAGAAACAATTGTGTGCGCATTTTGATGGCTACGAACATATGCAGAGAACCGTGAACAATATTTCTCAAGATATTGCCCCAGTTCTTTTTATACCCGAGGGATTTTTTGAAAAGAACATAAAAATTGCCTATGGGTACAATACATACAAACATGGATATACCAATATAAATCCAGCAGCTCGTAAGCATAGCTTTCGTGACAGTAAGCATGGTGCTGATATGAGGATTAGTCTGTCACAACTCCCACTATTTTGGAAAAGCCGCATTTCTGAATTGGACCTCAATGGTGTCGTAAATCATAAAAAGTTGAATGCCGCGGCAAAAAATAATGTTGCAAAATTGAGTAATCCTTGGAGTGTGTTCAGTCTGGGTTTTAGCAAGGAAAATGTATTGTTTCAAATAAAACTATACTCAAGACCTATACTTGTGCGTATTGGTTTGTACGGTATACTAAAAAAATGGGCAGACAAGGCACTATGACAAACATAGATACAGCACCTACAAAGATTTTTGCAATAGTGCCAGCGGCTGGTGTATCCACCAATGGAATAATGCAAAATAGCAGTCTCCCTGATGCAATGCTTCCTATTAATGGTAAGCCTGTTATTGGATACATCGTGGAAGATCTTCTCGAAAGAGGTATCTTTGATCTCGCTGTAATTCTTAGTAAGGCCGATACACATACAGAAAAATACCTTTTGAGAAAATTTCAAAATAAAACAAATATTAAAATTATTTATAATGACAAACCAGAAAAAGGAGTGGGATATTCTGTAAATTTAGGAGTAGAAGCATCGTACAGTGCAAATTCCTATCTTGTTTATTTGGGAGATACAATTTGCAAGGATGTAATGAATTTTGAGGGGAACTTTTTTGTTGTTTCCAGTCAATATGACGATAGTAATAAATGGTGTTTTATAGAAGTTTCTGATCAGGATAGATATACCTTAATAGACAAGCCCGCCATATATTCAGGGAAAGGTAGTGTGTTGTCAGGTATATATTTTTTTAAGTCTGGAGAGGACTTGCGAGATGTATGTAAAGTATTAGAGAAATCAACACCAAGGATTGAAATGAAACATATTATTGAAATATATGTTGAGAAAGAGAGAATAACCTTGGTTACTGCAAAAAGATGGTACGACTGTGGAAATATCGAAAACTATTATAAAGCTAAAATATATTTTTTGCGAGTAAGGAATTTTAATACGATTGTATATGATGATTTTTATGGAACTATAAACAAAACTAGCAGTAATACTAAAAAAATAATTGATGAGATAAATTGGTTTCTTAATATACCAGATGAGATAAAAATATTTTCTCCAAGGCTTGTACATCATCACATATCATCATCAGATGCCAACTATTCTCTAGAATATTATGGGTACCAATCACTTGCTGATTATTATCTTTTTGGATCGATAGATATAAGAATTTGGAAAATCATCATTGCAGATTTATTTAGAATAATTAAATTATTTAGTTCATATCGTGTTGACATTCCGATTGAGGACTATCGTGAAGTTTATATAGGGAAAACAAAAAGGCGGCTTGCACAGTTAAAGGAATATGATTCATGGAAAGAAGTATTAGCTCTTCCAACTATAAGCATAAATGGGGAAACATATAAAAACATAACGTCTCTGTTACCAGAGATAGAAAGCAAGTTGAACATGCTTTACAACAAGGAAGAATCGGGTGTGATACACGGTGACTTATGCCTCAGTAATATTTTGTTTGATCCAGGAAGCCGCATTTTTAAATTAATTGATCCACGTGGAAGTTTTGGAAAAACTTCTGTGTATGGAGATATAAAGTATGATGTTGCTAAGTTGCGACACAGCTTTACAAGTTTTTATGACTTCATTGTGAGTGATTTGTTTAGGCTTGAAGAAAAGGAATTGGGAGTGTATACCCTAGATGTGTTTACAGATCAAATAAACGTTGAGGTAGCAAAATATTTTGATACACAACTTGAAGGAGCAGGATTCAGTATACAGAAAATAAAACTTATTGAAGCTTTACTATTTTTGTCAATGATTCCACTACATGCAGAAGAAAAAAATCGACAAAAAGCCATGTTTGCTATTGGTATAAAATTAATAAATAATGCACTAGTATGAGAATAATGATAGATCTCGACGGCACGATATGTGAGTTGAGAAAGCACAATCAAGATTACAGTGAAGTAAAAGTGAACCCGGGTGCTTTAGCAAAATTAAATGCGCTTAAGGATGCTGGGCATTATATTATTCTACAGACTGCCCGCCATATGAAAACTTGTGATGGTGTTCAGGGGAAGGTAATGGCGAAAATTGGAAAAAAAACACTTGATTGGTTACAGATGAATAACATCCCATACGATGAAATATATTTTGGGAAGCCATATGCTGAAGCGTATATTGATGATTTAGCATACACTTTCGTAGATTGGAAGAGTATTGATCACTCATATTTTGATAACAAGCAGTACAATATATTGATTCCTATTGCTGGACTTGGCTCTAGATTTACAAAGGCGGGAATAGATATTCCTAAGCCGATTATAGAAATAGATGGGCGATATATGATTGAATGGGCGATGGATTCCTTTGATTTTTTTAAAGGTATCCTAAACAAGAAAATTATTTTTGTGCTGCAGAAAGAACATGACGAAAAATTCAGTCTCGGAAAGAAACTGAAGGACCTTTATGGCTCATCAATCGAGCTTATATTACTCGATAACCCTACACGAGGACAAGCTGAAACATGTTTAGCGGCAAAACCATTTATACATAATTTGAATCCACTATTTATTTACAATTGCGATAGCTATACCAGTTCAAACATTTTGGAGCAAATTTTGAAACTAAATCCAGATGGTGCTCTTACCACTTTTAAATCTTCTGATCCTCGATATAGCTATGTTGGTCTTGATAAATATGGGTACGTGTGTGAGACTGCTGAAAAGAAAGTTATTTCTGAATATGCCACCACTGGGATGTACTACTTTAAACGAGGATGTGATTTTGTTAGAGCCGCTGAAAGGATGATCGAAGATGGTAGTGTGCACAGTGGAGAATTCTATGTTGCCCCTCTGTACAATACACTTATATCCTCTGGAAAGAAAATTATCAATGTACCTGTGAAGGAGCATGAAATATTTGGTACACCAGAAGAAATGAAAGCCTTTTCTCAGTCTGTGAGAAAAAAAAATAGTATATGAATGTAAGATTGAAGGCCATTGCAAGTTGGATACTTCCAAATGTTATGTTCGCAAAATTGTTGCAAGAAGGCCCGAAACGGTATTTTTTTCATACCGGATGGAACCTAGCTGGACGCGTATTATCGTTATTCGTTGCTTTTTTTGTAAATATATATGTCATACGTACGCTTGGCCCAAGTGACTATGGTTTTGTCAGTTATGTACTTAGTTATGTTGGGTTGTTTGGATTTATTGCGAGTCTTGGTGTGGACGGTATTCTCTATATAGATTTAATAGAGCATCCAGAAAAAAAAAATGAACTGTTAGGAACTGGGTTTTATCTTAAACTGGTAGGTGCTACATTAGCCATCATACTCACGTTTATCTCGGTAATCATCATTCACGATACATTTAATACGTCGTTAATGATTATGTTGTCAGCAGGTTCATTAGTATTTCAATCATTTTTTGTCATAAACCTGTATTTTCAAGCAAAGGTTTTTTCACGTCCAGTTGTGATTAGTGGGTTTGTAATTAATATATTTTTGTCTGCAGTAAAAGTGCTTGTATTGTATACAGGTTTGGATGTAGAGTATTTTATTGGTGTATTTATCTTGGAAAATGGTATCACTGCATGTGGATATATTTTTCTGTTCTTCAAATATAATCAAAGTATTTTTGATTGGACATTTCGTTTTGATACTGCCAAAAGGATACTTGGACAATCTTGGCCACTTATTCTTTCAACCGCATTTACAGTTGTGTATATGCGTATTGATCAAGTAATGATCAACCATTTACTCAATCGATCATCAGTTGGTATATACGATGCCGCTGTACGTCTCGCAGAAATTTGGTATTTTATACCAGCAACGATTGCGGGGTCACTCTTTCCTGCGGTCGTGAATGCACGTATTTCGAGTATACCATTGTATGAAGCGAGACTTGCAAAGTTGTATTCGGTGTCCTTTTATGTGTCTTTGTTTATTATTTTACCGATTACCTTCTTATCTGGCTGGATAATACAATTATTGT
This sequence comes from Candidatus Magasanikbacteria bacterium CG_4_10_14_0_8_um_filter_42_12, assembly GCA_002784795.1. Lineage (GTDB taxonomy): Bacteria > Patescibacteriota > Patescibacteriia > Magasanikbacterales > UBA922 > UBA12086. The sequence goes on along the minus strand of PFLZ01000122.1, from coordinate 4,683 downwards.
ATGGTATAGATTATATTGCGGCAGGACCTGTCTTGAAGATCTATGTATGGGCAGGGATTTTTAGTATGCTTGGTGTCGTGGTCAATCAAGTGCTTGTACATGACAAGTTAACAAAAATTACGTTTATGATAAATCTAATAGCGATGTGTTTGAATGTCGCTTTGAATATATTGTTTATTCCAAAGTGGGGTATCAATGGAGCGGCTATCGCAACATTAATTTCATATGCGACAATTCCATTTTCGACAGTGCTGTTTCGTAGTACGAGAAAGCAAAGTTTGCTTATGATAAAGGCATTACTATTACCCAAAAAATATTTATCATATGAAAAAGAATAAGGCTATCATTACTGCAGTTTCCAATAAGTTTTTCCCCTCAGTACTGAACTTGATAAATTCAATTCGTGCTAACTATGATGAAAACATCGATATTTTTGTATATGATTTGGGTTTATCTTATACATTCCGGAAAGAATTGGAACATGTTAAATCAGTATACGTTATTAATATGCCACAGTTTTGTCCACACTGGAGATCGTGCTATACGTGGAAAACGTACATTTTCACCAAACCGCTAGCCATGTATAATTTGTATCTTGATGCGGGGTGTCAGATAGGAGGAGCTCTCGATGCAACATTTGCAGCAATACAAAAAAATGGATATTTTGTTATTGATCAGGGGGTAAGTCTAAGTGATATTGTCCCGATCGAGTATAAAAGACTTTTTCAGATAAATAATAAATTTTATAATGAAAGTTGTGTAGACGCGGGGGTATTTGGATTCGATAGTTCAGAAGAGGTGCACGAGGTCGCTATGTGCACATATGACGCAGCAGTTGCAGGTCTTAGTCTTGGTTTCTCGAAAAGAGATGCTTGGAGAAATAAAGATAAAGATAAAAATATATTTGTAAGGGGGTGTGTACAGTTTCGACATGATCTTACTTTGTTAAATATATTTCTAAGAAAAAAAATTGGTGATTTGGATGTAAGTACTGCAAATAATATTTTGAAAATAAGAATGAACTATCGGCGCCTTAGGTATGTAAATGACAAAATGACTTACACAAGGAATATTTCAGTTACAAAATGGATAAATAGACTGGTGCTGAATAGTTTTATAGTTCTGCGTGGATGTTCATTGAAGCTTCGAGGGAAAAAGGATGTTCCATATATGGATTTAAAATAGTTAATTTTTATTAAAATGAATATGAAAACAGTAATTCTCTGTGGAGGGACTGGTACTCGCATGAAGGAGGAGACAGAATTCAAACCAAAGCCGTTGGTACTCGTTGGAGGTAAGCCTATTTTGTGGCATATCATGAAGATCTATGCACAGTATGGATTTAATGAATTTATCGTAGCGCTTGGATACAAGGGAAATATGATAAAAGAGTATTTTTTGAACGAAAGATCATTTGTGAATAATTTTACTCTTGACACCAAAACAGGAAACCTGATATTTCATAATAACGATTGTGATGATTTTAAGATTACATTTGTAGAAACAGGGGAAGATAGTCTGACAGGGGAACGAGTACGTCGTGTTGCTCCATATATTGGTGATGAGGATTTTATGGTTACATATGGAGATGGTGTGGCCGATATTAATATTCATGCACTGCTTGGATTTCATACGTCACAACAGACATTAGGGACTATCACGGCCGTGATTCCGAGTACACGATTTGGGTTTCTTGATATAGATGAGTCAAGAAAAAAATTAAAAAGTTTTTATCAACACAAAGTCACTCACGATACAGACAACAAATCAAAAGAGTATATTAACGGTGGGTTTATGATATTTAAAAACGAGGTATTGAACATGATAGAACCACATAGTATGATTGAAAACATTTTTCCAAGATTGGCAGAAATGCAGCAAATGTCAGTATATAAGCATTTGGGTAGATGGAAGTGCATGGATACCTATAAAGAAGTAGAGGAGCTGAACAAGATATGGGATCAAGGTGCATTTTGGAAAATTTGGTAATTGTATAGTATGGATATATTCAAAAAAATTAAATATCAATTTTTTCACAGAAAAGCATATTTGTACATAAAATTTTTTTCCACAAATTTAGTTACATATGCTCAGAATAAAGAAGATATGCTAATTGATATATTTTTAGGGTGTAAAAAAATAGGGTCATACATTGACGTGGGAGCAAATCATCCGGATGCACTCAGTGTTACAAAACTTTTTTATGAGCGTGGGTGGAGGGGGCTGAATGTCGAACCAAATTACGAGAATTACCTTCTGTTTCTCAGAAGTAGACCCGAAGATAAAAATTATAATGTGGGTCTAGCTGATAAAGAAGGAGAGTTTGATTTTTTTTATAAACCAGATGCATCGATCGGAGAAACAACCGGATTTACATTTTCACAGGAAATATATGACAAACGAAATTATGATTTGGAATCCAAAAAAATACCAGTTACGACATTGAAGAAATTATTTGAAGAAAATCAATTGACATACGTGGATTTTATAAATATTGATACTGAAGGTTTTGAAATGCAAATCTTGAATGGCAATGACTGGAATAAATATAAGGCCGGTGTATTATGTATAGAGGGAAAAGGATTTAGTGATTTTCTGAAACCTTTTGGATATAAAAAAGTATTGTTTGATGGCTCAAATAGTTTTTATAAATTAACTAAGTAGTACTAGATATGTCTTCCTTATCAAACAAAAATATATTTGTCACCGGTGGCACGGGATTAGTTGGGTCACACCTTGTTGAAACACTGCTCGAGATAGAAGGGGCAAACATCGTGTGTTTGGTGAGAGAAAAAAATTCCAAGTCATATTTTTATAAACAAGGATTTGAAGATCGTGTTACCATAGTATATGGAGACCTCAATGATAAGGAGCGAATTTTCAACATTGTGACAGCGTATGAGATAGACTATATTTTTCATATAGGGGCTCAGGCGATCGTCCAGACGTCATTTATCAATCCATATGAAACGTTTACCAGCAATATCATGGGGACAGTGCATGTCTTAGAAGCTGCAAGACTGAGTCCTCGAGTGAAGGGAGTCGTCGTGGCGTCAAGTGACAAAGCGTACGGTAAAAATTGCCATAATGCGACTGAAGATAATGCGCTTGCAGGAGACCACCCCTACGATGTCTCAAAATCTTGTACAGATTTGATTGCATTGTCATATTTCAAAACATACGGTGTTCCTGTTACGGTGAGTCGATTTGGTAATATCTATGGTCCAGGAGACCTCAATATGAATCGAATTATTCCTGGTATCATGAAGTCTGTTATTGATAGTACAAACCTGGAACTTCGAAGTGATGGAACATTTTTACGTGATTACGTGTATGTAAAGGATGTTGTGGATGGATATGTGACGCTTGCAGAAAAAATTGATATTGCAAAAGGGGAAGCCTTCAACTTTAGTTCTGGGCATAATTTTTCTGTGTTGGATCTTGTATCAAAAGTAGGCTCGATAGTAGAAAAGGATGTACCATATTCAATTTTGAATACTCAAAAAAATGAAATACCAGCGCAGAGTCTGAATTTTGATAAAGCGCAACGTATGTTAGAATGGAAACCTGTATCATCATTTGATGCTAGTATTCAGGAAACATTTGCTTGGTACTTAGAATATCTACGTAAATAGCGTGTATTATGCACATAAAAAAAATACCAGTTTGTATTATTGGTACGGGAAATATAGGTACCGATCTTCTCTATAAAATTCAACGTTCTGAATTACTTGAGTGTACGTTGTTTGCGGGGAGGAATCATGATTCAAAAGGCATCGCTCTCGCAAAAGAGATGGGCGTGCCAGTGTCTTTTGACTCTATCAATGCACTTTTGGAAAACCCAAATTGCTGTGAGATAGTATTTGATGCGACCTCTGCTGCTGTACACAAAATACATGCACCAATATTAAAAAAATTGGGAAAGTTTGTTATTGATCTCACTCCTTCGCGAGTTGGGGAGATGTGTATTCCTGTTGTGAATGGTGACGATATCGCAACGGATGTGGATGCAAATATTAATTTGGTAACGTGTGGAGGGCAAGCATCTACCCCGATAGCAAAGGCTATCGCAAAGATTCATCCTGATACGCAATATCTTGAACTGATTGCGAGTGTCAGTTCAAAATCAGCAGGACCAGGAACTCGGGCAAATATTGACGAGTATAACCAAACAACACAGCGAGCAATCCGAGAATTTACAGGTATTCCAAAAGTAAAATCGATTCTTATCCTTAATCCAGCAGAACCCCCGATCCTTATGCATAATACAATTTATGCAAAGATTCAACACCCTGACTTGGATGCATTGAAAAAAGAAATTGAGAGCGCTGTAGACGTAATTCAGCAGTATGTCCCTGGATATAGACTTGTCGCTGGACCTGTAGAAATGGAGGGTGTTGTGAGTGTGATAATAGAAGTTACTGGAAAAGGAGATTTTTTGCCGACATATTCTGGAAATTTGGACATTATTACTGCTGCGGCTGTGCAGATGGCAGAAAAATATGCACGAACTAACCTTTCATAAGCACCTTCTATGAATAACGATATACAATCATCAATAAAAATTATAGATTCTACCCTCCGGGACGGATCACATGCCATACGTCACCAACTCAGTCGTGAAGCTATTTCTGCATATTGTGAGAATGTTGATGGCAGTGGAATTCATGCTGTTGTCGTTGG
>PFLZ01000044.1 GCA_002784795.1 Candidatus Magasanikbacteria bacterium CG_4_10_14_0_8_um_filter_42_12 | reverse complement strand
TCCCACATCCCATATTTCTGTATCAAATCGGCTCGGACCATGAGTGCCGCACCACTGGCATAATTCACATCTTTTATAGATGGCAAATCCAGTTCCTTGATAGGTGTGCGATATTCATCGGTATATCCAAAACCAAGATACTGATACACATTGCCAGCACTATTCACAAGATCAGTCTCAGGATGAAGCAACATCAGTGATTGTGCTGCACCAATAGTTTTGTCTGCTTCCATAGCATCAATAATGGGTTCAAGCGAATTGGATGCCATGAATCCATCATTGTTGTGATAAAACACGTACCCACAGTCGTGTGCCAACGCCCATTCAGTTCCCACATTATTTCCTCCAGCAAATCCAAGATTTTCCGTTTGGGAAAGAACTGTCACGCGTGGCAATTCCTTTTCAGAGAGTGGCATCACGGTATCTTCTATATAGTGCGTAAACGATCCTTCTTTTGGATGTGGGTTCACCACAATAATCAACTCAATCTTATCTTTTGGATACGAAAGTTTTTTTATTGAAGACACCATGTCATCAACATATGATTCATTATGATAATAAAGAAGATAGACAATGCCTACTTTTGGATATTGTTTCATAGAGTAATGGTGGTGTCTGAATAATATTTTCTTATTCCACGCCATTTCCACATGTACTTGAGCCAGCTTTGGATATGAACACGGAATAATTTATTTTTCAAAAAAGCATTGAAAAGTCCTGACACTTTTGCAGACCCACGTCCATGGAGATGCTGAAGCACGATGTCATGGACATAATATACAGGCCAATGTTCTTCCCACATGCGGATACACCAATCGATATCTTCAAAATACATCCAAAACCGCTCATCAAACATACCTACTTTTTTCATTGCATCACCACGAACAAACATCGCGGATCCCATAATCGCATCAACGGGCATTGTTTTTTCATGATCAAAATCTTTCATCATGTGGTAATCATGATGTTTTTTTCCACGTGATGATTTTCCAAGTTTTGTCCGATTGTAAAATGGTTGGAAAAAAGAGGGAAAACGCCAACAGGAATACTGCAATGATCCCTCTGGATACACAATCTTTGGGCCAATCATTCCAATCTTTGGCTGTGCTTCCATAAATTCATACAACCGTCGAATAGTGTGTTGCCCAGGAAGAAACTCCGTATCAGGATTTAATGCAAAATAATATCGAGCATCGAGAGAAGATAATCCAACATTTTGTGACGTTCCAAATCCAGGATTATTCTTTTGCGAAACAAAACGTACTGTTGGATATGTTTCTTTCAACATTTTTTCCACGCCATCTTCAGAATGATTGTCCACGACAATGATATCGATATCAAGACTATCCCCTTCAACATCACGAAATAAGGTCTCAAGACATCGGTCAATGAGATCTTTCATTTTATAATTAACGATAACGATTGCAATGTCTTTCATATGATTATCTCCACCATGTTCGTAAATCTTTCCATGAGGATTTTCTTTTTTTTGTAATCTCCATTCTTTTTTGCTTCAGAGACTTCCGCATCCTGAGGATCTCACCTAGTCCTTTGAGTACTGACGGTTTGAAGAGAAGAAACCATCCAAATTTCTTCAACTCATACCACTTTATGAACACAGCATCAAGCACCCAATTTTGCCAATACTCATTCTTATACAATGTCATGAGATGATTTTTGTAGCTATGATACGTGACCCATGAAGATTGTTTTTTCTTATTTTTTGACGCCGCGATATCTCCAAGGTCTTCTTGTCCTGCGGCGCTCCTATCATGATACGCGACAGTATCGAGAAGTACAAATGACTGATACCCAGCACTGCGCAATCGAAAAGCAAGATCAACATCTTCTTTGTATGCGTGGTAATCATTGTCAAAAAAAGTTCCATCTGAAAACGCAACAGAAGATATTGATGAACGACGAAGCATAGGAAACGCACCAGAGACACCAAATACCTCGAGTGCCATACCTTCGTCTCGAAATCGCTCTGCATGAAACGACATGTTCATTTTTGGTTTTACTTTACTCCACTGTTTCCCGGCATATTTTTCAATGACTCTTCTATTGCGGAATACTTTTAATCCGAGAGAATCAATTGTATCTGTAAAACTTTTTTGAAGATCATCTTTGGATGACATGCTACTAACATCCCATTTCATGAGTCGAGGACTCACTGCTGCAACATCGTCGTGCGTATCCAGAAACTGCACCATGTTTTCAAACGCGTCCGGCATAAGATACATGTCTTGATTCAGAAGCAACACATACTCACCCTGCGTTTTTTGAAATAAGGCATTATGTCCCCCAGCAAAGCCACTATTTGTTGGTGACTCAATAATCTGACAATTTTTTAATTGATGTGTTTCAATTGCTTCTCGTATGTTTGCAAGCGTCGTGTCTTCAGACGCATTATCCAATACAACCAATTCCCAATTCGTATATGTCTGATGTGCAAGAGATGCAAAAAGATACGGGATATATGTTTCTCCGTTCCACGTGACAAGTTGTACCGTAAGTTTTTTCATAACACGCTCGTCCATTATTTTTTTGAATGAAGCAAATCATTCATCCAAGCGAATGCAACCCCAACCGGTCTTACAAGAGCAATCCACATCCATACATACCACGGTTCCCATTTTTGAAAATACACGAGCATGCTCTTGGTAAATTTTTTTTGCTTCCACAGTGTATCACGTTTTTTGAAACTTTGTCCGACATAATCCACGCACGAAATACGTGGTGTATATACCACACGAAATCCATGACGATGTGCTTCGCGACAAATATCTACATCCTCATACCAAATAAAATATCGCGGATCAAATGCCCATCCTGTTTTTTCCAAAAAATCTCGACGCATAAGCATAAATGCGCCACGAACAGAATCCACATCTTGCTCAACATCCGGATTCATATCACGCATGTGATAGTTATCCAATATATGAGGAAACAAGTGCGGCAATTTCAAAACCAAGGCAAGCTGTTCCCAGAGCTTTGGAAACCGTCTTGGTGATGCATCCCACAAGAATTTCCCTTGCGTATCAACCAATTTTACACTTGCAATGCCAACATCAGTATGCGTTTTCATCCACTCAAGTATCGTATCCAAACTTTCCGGTTCAACTTGCATATCAGGATTGAGGAATAACACATACTCCCCTGTTGTCCTTGCCAACCCTTGATTGTTCGCCGCCCCAAATCCTTTATTTTCCGTATTTGCGATAACAGTAACCGCTGGAAATTGTTTTTTGATAAAATCAACGGTATCATCGGTAGATCCATTATCCACTACAATTTCTTCACATGAAATCTTCGTATAGCCATCTTGAACAGACCGTATTTGTTCGCCAATACGATCTTTTGAATTCCACGTGACGGTAATAATAGAGAGGTCCATACTATGCATAGTATAGCGAAAAATGAGCTATTTTTCAAGAACCCTGATACAAAACAAAAAAGCACCACACATGTGATGCACTTTTGCATGCGCCCCAGACCTCTGCCAACATCCAATCGATCTTGCAATCGAAAGTACGCAGGTGAACAGAAGTCCTTGGTGGGGCGACTCGTACTTGTAGGAGATCAGCCGCGCAGAAGCAGATCGGCATGAAGATGCCCGTAGGCTTCGCGAAGATGGGAGTTGCACTCACCATCCATGTAGGCCTCCGCGAGCTCATACAGAGAGAACCACCGCTGGTTCGGCTCGAGACAGAGACGCTGTACTTCCTCTGCGTCGAGATGAAGCAGGCCGAGACGGTTGAAGTTGCCGTAGTAACGACCGCCGTCCTTCGGTCCACGTACCCAAAGCACTCGCGGATCCGTTGCGAAGGTCACACTTGGCGGGGCTTTGCCACCGTGAGCCTTCTCAATATTCTCCCACGAGGCCTGCAGCGTCGTAGCCAGGTACATCATGCCAGGTGCATGAATGTTACCAGGCTCGGCCTTCGCGCTAAGCAGAACCTCGTCACCAGGACCGATCAGAAGGAGAACTGCTCCATCGCCACCGAGTTCCTCCGTAAGTGGTTGGTTCCACCCCGTGACCTCTCGAGCTGCCTTCTTGATGAGAACCCCGATGTAACGGAAGAATCGACGATCGAGTCGGCCGTACTCCATGCCGTCACGACTCATCCCCCACGGCGAGAGAAACTGGAGGCTCTTGCGCTCTACCGTCATAGTCGACACGGCGCGCTGTTCGGCGAGCCAGGCTCGCCAGGTATCGTTCATTTGGATCACTCCTTTCCATGGCTGACCGCCACTCGATTGTAGCTACAATTCAAACTAAAACATTTTTTTATAAAAGTCAATGGTAAAAACAAAAAAACAGCCGGTTTCAGACTGTTTTTTATGAAAAATTGGGAGGTGTTAACAACTTGGACCTTCTGCACTCTGTACGCCTTGTTTTTTCAATTCAGCATATTTTTTCATCGTGGCTTCCATCGCTTCGTGAACCTCACGCATCTCTATACCAAGCACGTTCAACTTTTCAGATGAAAGAAAATTATTTGATCGTCCTTTTGTCGCAAGCCCTTGCTTCACAAGGTCATCATTACTGATCCACTCATTCGTATGTGTTGGATCAACATACTGCTCATAGAGCGCTACGATTTCTTTGTGTTTGAGTGTGCCAGGATTTGTCACATGAAAAATGCCCGTTGCTTTCTTTTCCATCAGTTGGTGAAACACGTCGATCATATCATCAACAATTGTCACACTGTTTTCTACATCAATCACTTTTGGATAGGTTGCAAGTTTGTCAATCATGTTTTGCGCTGATGGCATCCAGTCTATTGGCATACGAATACGTGCAATCGCCGTCTGAGGCAACGTCGAAAGGACGAGGTCTGCTG
>PFLZ01000002.1 GCA_002784795.1 Candidatus Magasanikbacteria bacterium CG_4_10_14_0_8_um_filter_42_12 | reverse complement strand
GCCACTTCTCCAGCACAGTCAACGACCGCTTTTGAGGTAGTGAAAAATGCGGCGACCGTATCCAACCCAACGTTGGCATAGCACGCGGCAACAGCCTCCTGTTTTTTTGTATCAATCGTATCGTTTTTTTCTCCGGCAAGAGTCTCTTTCAAACATGCATCAAGGGTATATTTTGTCTGCATGGAGAGCTCATTATAATCAGCATCACCGAGAATATGCGCAATTTCTTTTTGCATGAACGACAATTGCCAAATACTATCTTCGGGAATTTTCTCTCGATAGCACTGCGTCAACAACTGTACCGTTGTCTGTTTTTCTTCTGCATAACACTGCTGCTGACTTTTTCCAGAAATCCACAAACACCCAGCAATACGTTCATTCTGTCCGCGTTGCACGTCAGCATTACAATTTTCAAGTGCAAAATCTGATGACGCAGTAGAAAAATCATACGTTTGTAAAAATTCAGGCAACAAAGATTCTTGTTTGTACACTCTATAACACTGCGATGCTTCAAACAACCAATCGGAATATTGCACAGAGTTATCACGAAGATATCGTTCATTTGCAACAGTCACACAGGCAAAAAGCTCTGGAGAAACAGATGACTCTGGCACCCCTTGCAATGAAATAGGAAATTCATCCATTTGGGCGTGTACAGATTGTGGCACCATCAAGAGAATAAAAAACAGCATTGCAGGAAAAAATACTCGAGGCAATGCTGAAAAAAAAGTTGAGGAGAAAAACGTCACTCCCATATTATTTTTCTGATGGACGCTTTGTTGCAATAATAGGTTCACCTTCTGCAGTAATAATAATCGTATGCTCAAAATGTGCTGCCAAGCTCCCATCATCCGTCACGATCGTCCATCCATCATCCAGGACGTCTGTACGATAATCCCCTACCGTAATCATCGGTTCAATTGCAATGACGACACCTGGCACCAATATTTTCTTTTCTAGATATGATTCATAATAATTTGGGACAGCAGGATCTTCGTGCACCTCGTGCCCCACTCCATGTCCTACCAGGTCTCTCACAATGCCATAGCCCTGTGGCTCGATATATCGTTCGATAACACGACCAATGTCTGCAACAGATGTTCCATTGGTAGCGACAGCGATAGCGTTATCAAGTGATTTTTTTGTCACAGAAAGGAGTTGTTGCGCCTGGCTATTGATCTCACCCACAGGAACGGTAATCGCAGTATCAGTAAAAAATCCATTGCCACCCTGACCAAGGCCACTATTCGCAGGATATTGCATACCAATATCAATACTGAAAATTTGTCCTTCGATCAAGACTCGATGTGATGGGATACCATGCACAATTTCATCATCAACACAGGCACAAATAGTCCCAGGAAACGGTGTGTATCCAGAAGGAGCATAGCCCTTGAACGCCGGAATACCACCAACGTCTCGAATCCGTCTCTCTGCCTCAATATCAATCTCGAGTGTCGTAATGCCCGGTCTTACCATCTTGCCAAGATCTTCTAAAATCGCACCCAAGAGTAGTCCTCCTTTGAGGATTGCATCTTGTTCTTCTTGTGTTTTTACATACGCCATAATATATCTTTTTATGTCGGTAGTCTAGCATATGTAGTAGAAAAATCAAGATGTCCACATAGCTCCACATGGACAATATCGCAATATGCATATATAATATGCAAGCTCTTTTGCGGTGCACATAGTGTATCGCGACACATTCTCTAGAGAATTGCCGAAAGGCAAAAAAAAACGACCATTCCTGTTGAGACGAAACGGCGAGGTGTACACCTCACGTTGGACTCCAGTACGGTCGTTTTTTTTAATTCTGTTTATGCGAGAATCTGTACGATAGCGTCATGCACCGCATCCATTGATTGTCGTCCATCCACCACAGCCAGCAGGTCATGTGTGGTATAAAATGCTTTGATAGGCTCGAGTGCTGCATTGCCTTGGACTTTGATACGTTCACGAAGAATGTCCTCAGTATCGTCAGGTCGTGATTGATACCCACTCGCGATGCGCGCTTTGAGTCGATCAAAACTTTCATCATCATCGAGTGCAATTTCTATCACCTGTACATCATCTGCTACACCAAGCTCTTGAAAAAATGTGTGGTACCGCTCTGCTTGTGCGTTATTTCTGACAACACCATCGAGGACAACTCCCTTGCCTGCATCAAGTGCATCACGAATAGCATCAAAACCTAGTCGATACACGACATCATCTTTTACCATTTTTCCTTCTAGCATGGTGTCTACTGCTTGTTGCAATTCTTCGTCAAGATCTTTTTTTCCTTGCAATCCACGGAGGAGATCTCCTGTAGAAATATGTTCATATCCATAGTGATCTACGAGACGCATTGCTTGTGTTCCTTTTCCACTACCCGGAATACCGAGCAGGATAATAATTTTTTTCATATCTTAGATCGATTCAAAATACTGTTTGAGCACGGTCATCATACCGTTTTTGTCATTGATACTAATCGTTCTTTTTGATACCAATGATTGCAGTGTCTTATCTATTTTCCGCAACGAAATTTTTCCATTTTGCCGCGCATCACCAAGAGCACGTTCAATAGCCTCTTCTTCGTGACTATTCAGTGTGCGTACTCGAGACTGAGAAACAAACACGCGTATTTGTTCATTTGAAAGTGATTTCATATCCGAAGAATATGCCGTATGACTCCCAAAGATGTACTCAAAAAATCCCATATATATGCATTATAATACAGACAGTGTAGTATACTGAGACAAAAAAATCAAGATACATACCCCTCCCAACAAGACAAGAAATAACAAAACCTCAGAGAAGAGGTTTTGTGTAATATATGTTGTCTCGGGAAACTACACTATACTCTATCGTACTCATGCATTGTCAGCTGCGCCTGAACTTGCTTTGCCATTTCGATAGCAACACTGACCACGATCAGGAGACTAATACCTCCAACGGCCAATACTTGAGAATGCGTAAATGCCTGTACAATAAGTGGCAACACGGCAATAAGAGCAAGGAAGAGTGCACCACTGAATACAAGACGATTCATAACTTTGCCAAGGTATTCTTCTGTTTGCTTTCCTGGGCGAACATTGGCAATAAACGCACCTTGTCTTTGCAAATTTTCAGCCATTTTGTCTGGTCGAAAAATAATCGCAGTATAAAAGTATGTAAAGCCAAAGACAAGAATAAAATACAGCAAACCGTAATATGCTTGGTTATTGAAAAACGTAATAATAGCACGAGCAATTGTCCCACTCGTACCAGGATTATTCGAAAAGAATTGTGCAATCATTGGAGGAAACAAGACGACCGATACCGCAAAGATGATAGGAATAACACCTGCCATGTTCAGACGAAGTGGCAAATGATTTTTCATACCAGCAGCAGCGCGTCCTCGCACCTGGCGTGCATAGGTAATAGGAATGTTTCGTTGTCCTTCGGTAATATAGACAACTCCCACAATAGTCACAATCGCAACAGCAAGAAACATGATATATGTTGGCAGATCCGCTGGATTGTAGTTTACAATAATATTTTGAACGGTGGTTGGAAGTCCAGAAACAATTGCAGCAAAGATAAGGATAGAAATACCATTTCCAATATTTCTCTCAGTGATAAGCTCACCAATCCACATAAGAAAAATAGTTCCTGCGGTGACGGCCGTAATCATCGATATCCATTGGAATGAAGATGCTACCCCAAGGATATTCCCACCAGCCTGACTTGCTGTAGACCCGAGCAATCTCAAAAGAGCAAACGCTTGGAGTATCGCAAGTGGAATCGTGGCAAGACGTGTATACATGTTGAGTTTTCGCTGTCCTGACTCCCCTTCTTTTTGGAGTTCTTCGAGCTGAGGAATTGCCATCGTCAATACTTGGAAAATAATAGAAGCTGTAATATACGGTCCAACACCAAGCATCACAATAGAAAAGTTTTCAATAGTACCACCAGAAAAGATATTCAAGAGTCCTAAAATCTGATTACCAGAAAGAAAACTACGCAATGCTTCTATATCAACACCAGGAATTGGGATATGTGCAGCTGCACGAAAAATAACAAGCATGCCAAGAACAAACAAGATGTTTTGGCGTAAACTTTTGATGTTCCAAATGCGACGAAGTGTCTCTAACATAGTATACTGAGTGAACTTAGTTGGCTGAGTAACGTCAGTTCTCTTATGCAGAGGTATTCATTTCTCCGAGGAGGGTGCACAGACCAAGAAAACTGAGTATTTTTAGAAACTGAGTGTACCACCTGCTTTTTCAATTGCAACAGTTGCGACTTTTGTTGCGACGCACCCATACAGAGTAACTTTTTTCTTCAATTCACCACCAGCAACAATTTTTACAGGATGAGAAGTATTCTTAATAACGCTTTTCTTTTTCAAAAACGCAGGAGTCAATGTGACACCTTCTTCAGCAACACGTTCAAGTGTTGCCAACGTCACAGCTTGTGCCTTTGGATGCATACTTTTGAATCCACGAAGTTTTGGTACTTTTAGGATTGATTGTTTTGCACCATGAAGCTTCAGGCTACTCTTTCCACCAGAACGAGAACGTTGTCCTTTCATTCCTCGGCTTGAGTATGTTCCTTTTTGTGATCCATTTCCACGACCAACACGCTTCTTCTGTCGATGATGAGAACCCGGAGTATTTGAAATTGTGTGTGCGCCTATTGCCATATAATTATGCTTTTGGTTTTGAGTCACCATCGCTTTCTGCTACCGGAGATACAACGACAGTCTTTTTTGGCTTTTGAGCCTTTGTTTGAAATGATTGGAGCGCATCAAAGGTTGCTTTGATATTATTGATTTTGTTGTTGGTCTTCCCAAGCATTTTTGATGATGCATTTGGTACTCCTGCCATCTCGAGGACAGTACGAATGACTGACCCTGCAATAATTCCAGATCCTTTTGGCGCAGGTTTGAGCAACACATCAGCAGCTTTGAATTTTGCGTGCACGGCATGTGGCAAGGTTTCTTTTACCAACGGTACCACAATCATTCGTTTTTTTGCTTGTCGGACTGCTTTTTCAACAGCGATCTGGACATCTTTTCCTTTTTGAATACCGTATCCGACTCGTCCTTTTCTATCACCAATCAGAACACAACAGCGGAAACTCATTTGTTTTCCACCTTTTGTCACACGAGTAACACGAGCAAGG
>PFLZ01000017.1 GCA_002784795.1 Candidatus Magasanikbacteria bacterium CG_4_10_14_0_8_um_filter_42_12 | reverse complement strand
TAAAACCAGAAAAAGTAGCTTGTTCGTGAAATATTCATATACGTTTTGTATGAGTCTACTCTACTATGTAGTGCACGATTGGTCAAAGTGATGTGTGGATAACAACAACTTATACGATAGTGGTTTCGACAATATTATTTTCATCTTCATCAGCATCTTCATCATGATGGTGTGGGCTTTCCCCCATAGGGACTCCGCCAATATTTCCAATACGAACACTAGATGGTTCTTCTTGTTCAGGATCCTCAGGTCGTAAAGGATAAGAAGGTTTATCAGGATGAATATGTGCTTGTTCTACTGGCATACAAAAATTGTTACTTGTCCCGCCAGTGTTACTGGACGGGATCCCTGCCAAAGGCGGGATTACTTGTTAGTTGTTTATTGTCCCTATACTTCGATAACCACTGGCAAAATCATCGGACGCTTTTGTGTTTTGGTAAACACAAATTGTCCAATTTTGTCGCGGATATCATTGCGGATCTGATTGGTATCTGCCCACGTCTTTGGATCTGACACCACAATCATTTTTTTCACTTTGTGACGAATGTCCTCGATCAAATCTTTATTATCTTTCAAGAAGACAAACCCACGTGAAATGATATCTGGATTTTGGATCAACTTGCCAGTCTTAGTATGAACCGTCGCGATCACGACAAGCATTCCATCCTCTGCCAAGACCTGTCGATCTCGGAGGACCACATTTTGTGAATCACTAATACCAAGCCCATCGACAAAGACATAGTCACTATTTGCTTTTTCCTTCAATACTTTCAATCCATCTTTATCCATTTCAATAATAGAACCATTGTCTGGCACAATTGTTTTGTTTTCTGGATAGCCATGTTTTATCGCGAGACGTTGTGCTTCTTTCAAAAAGAAGTGATTGCCATATACCGGCATAAAGTAATCCGGCTTTACCTGGTCAATCATGTCGATGATATCGCGACGAGTGCCATGCCCACTGACATGGACGTCCATCAGATCTCCGTGAATGACATTGTCACACTGACGATAAATATTGTCTTTGAGACGTTGGATAGATCGTTCATTTCCAGGAATAACAGAAGATGAAAATACAACGGTATCTTTTTTTCGAAGTTTGACACTGCGATGATTGCCACTCGAGATACGATTCAACACGGCATTTTCTTCTCCTTGCGCACCGGTACACACGATGACCACTTTATTTTCTGGAAAATCATCAGTTTTGTGTACATCGATCAATGTTTCTTTTGCCGGTTTTACATAGCCGAGTTCGCGCGCAATCTCGATATTCTTTTTCATACTGTAGCCATCGAGTGCTACTTTTTTGCCCAGTTTATTTGCCGCTTCGATGAGCCATTTTACCCGTTCTACTTGGGATGAAAACGTTGCCACAATGATTCTCCCTGGCGCATCTTTCAACAGATTATACAAATTTTCATACAATTCTTCATGCGTTGCATGACGTCCTTCTTTCAGTGCACCGAGACTTTCGAGCATCAGGACACTTGGTCGCTTTTCTTTCAAAAGCTGATCATAGTGTACATGCGTATGATCATTGGCATCGCGTTCCATTGTCCAGTCTCCTGGATGCAAGGCTGATCCGACAGGTGTCTCGATAATCGTCCCCATCGCATCCATGATAGAATGTTCTACTTGAAAAAATCCAATACGAAATTTTCCAAGACGGACACGATCAGTTATAGATTTTACCGTGATTGTTTTCAATTTTTTGGCACTTCCTTTTTTGTAATCCTCTACACGATCTTTGATCATGGCGAGCGTCAGTGGCATCGCGATGATCGGTGGATACCCAAGTTTTTCGAGCAAGATTGGTGCTGCACCAATATGATCAAGATGACCATGGCTAAACACGACCCCTTTGATATTTTTTATTTTCTTCTCGAGGTAACTACTATTTGGAATAATAAAATCGATTCCAGGCATGTCATCTTCTGGAAATTGCAATCCCATGTCGAGGATCACAATATCATCTTCATATTCGTATATGACCATGTTTCGGCCTACTTCTTCTTGTCCACCGATAGGAATAATACGAAACGTCCCGCGCTTGAGAGGCGGTACTTTTGCAGCTCCTGCTTTGGATGCATATCCAGTGCCTGCTGGCTGAGAAGGACGTGCATTCGAACGTGAACCACCACTTCGTGATTGATTTGTTCGTTTCCCTGAAAATGTTTTCTTCTTGTCTGTACTTGCCGTTGGCTTTCGTGAAAACGTAGGCTTTTCTGTACGCTGTGGTGTAGGTCTTGTAGAAAATGATGGTTTTTCAGTGCTCGCAGGTACGGGCTTCCCTGAATTTCTCCCTACAGATTTGTGCGTGTTTGTGCGGTGCGATGCGGAAGTGCGTCCATATGATTTTGGCGCACGACCACTGTGTCCGGCCGATGTTGGCCGAGATGGTGCTAATGTCATAAAAAATTACATGTGACAACCCACGTAAAAAAACGAGGGGTATCTGTATAAAAGGACATACACATACATACCGCGAGAGCAGTATGACATTGAAGAAAGATGTGTATATGTTTGTGCCGAAAGAGGGACTCGAACCCTCACACTCTTGCGAGTACATGCACCTGAAGCATGCGTGTATACCAGTTTCACCACTTCGGCGTGGTTTTGGAAGAGAAGAAGAAGCTATAAGTACTACACTCTACCACAACATATGAATATTGTCAAGATCTTGCCTACTTATTCCAGACTTTTTTTGTTTTGATAAACCACGATTCAATACTATTAAATCTATCTGCAGGATGCGAAATACGCGACACCTCAAACCCTTGAACCTTATCACTCAAAGCATAGGTGTACGTAGGCATATAGAGAAATACCGCAGGAACATCCTTCATCAACATCTCTTGAAATGTTTGATAGAGTTCTACCTCTTTGTCATCATCTACCGTCTCTCTCGCATCTTCCAAGATCGTATCGAGTTCTCTATTTGCATACTGACTCAAATTCAATCCAGGAAAATCTACCTGACTTGAATGCCAAAACGCATACTGATCAGGATCCTCACCTACTATCATACCATACAATAAGACATCGTAATTGCGTTCTTTGAGGACTTGCTTTGAAATATCTTTTGCAGGTACCAAAGAAATGTTTGTCACAATTCCCAACTCTTGCCACATACTCGCAATGAGATGAACAGCCTGGGCATACTCTGTCGTATCACTCGTGACGATCGTCAACGTTACAATACGCTTGTCATCATCCACACGATAAAATGGCTGTGCCAAATCAATACGCGTATCAATAGCATCGTTCATCTGTTGCAACACCTCCTCTGGAACATCATCCGTGTTGTCTACCGCGGTGTCTTCGCCTTCTGGCGTAGAGGATGCAATCACAAGAGATTCTTTATATCGTACTATTTCTTCATCCAGCAACTGCGTTCTATATTCATCGATAGAAAGCCGATCATAGGTTTCATCAAGTGTTTCATTTGCCACTCCCGTATCACATCGTTCTGTTTTTCGTTCTGGATCATGGCCAGGAAAACCAGGTAATACAGGACTATGGATTATTTGTCCTTCGTTATCGAGCGTTTCTCTGAGAATACGTTCTTTATCAATACTACATGCAAGCATCTTTCGCACATCCAATTCTTCGAGGACCGATGTATGAGATTGATTGAACATGAGTGCTGTGTATTGTGGCAATTGCAATGTACGGAGTACCAAATGTTTTCGCGCGACTTGGCTTCGCAAATCATACGGCACAAAATGAAGCCCATCAACTTTCTTTTCTCGCAAATCCTGGATTGCCCCACCTGGGCCGGCGTATGCATTATAAAAGGCAAACACAAATTCTTTTATATAGGGAGACTGTCGATACCAATTTTCTACTCTGGTAAGTTCATATCTCACGATACGACCACTATCATCTTTTAGCAATTTAGAAAACTGATATGGCCCAGTACCTATTGGCTGCGTATTTTTTGGGGAAAGGCGAAATTGTTCCGCAGAGATCCCCTGCCACAAATGCTCTGGCAAAACACCTACCGTCAAAGAAGACGGAAATGCAGGAAATGGTTCAGCCAATGTAAACCGAACGGTAAATTCATCGAGCTTTTCAACGTGAATACCTTGAAAACTAACAAGAAGCGGACTATTGATAGCAGGATCCTGTATTGTATCAAAGGTAAAGATGACATCATCGGCAGTAAAGGGTTCACCATCATGCCATTGTGCATTTTCTCTCAGGTGAAGCGTGTACATGAGCCCATCTTCACTTTTTTCAGGAAGTGTCGTTGCAAGATCAGGGACCAATTCCTGTGAAGCATTATGACGAAGCAACCCAGAATAGACCAATCTGGTCAGATCGACATCCGTATCATTGGTCGAGGCAAAGAGTGGATTGATACGCTGCGGCGTCCCTACGACTGCTTCGACATATCGACCACCTGCAGCAGGTACCGTCATGAGATGCGTTGACAAAAGGGTATATCCAAACCACAACAATGAAGACAGCAATACAATGCCAGAAACAATAAACAGCTGCTTTTCCCGAACACTCAAAAGTCCAGGAAGCATAGTCCATTGTTTTACCGTTGGTGTCCGCTTGCCACGAAGTGACCGGATGAGAGTGACATCATGGTCATGTGAGACGAGTGGGGTGGCAGCATGAGAACGCCCAACTTTTTTTTTGAGTGATTTGACGGCGTTTTTCAAAAAAGAAATACTACGCACATGGACACGAGGACTTTACCACGCACTGCGTGGAAGACGCTATTAGAGAATGACAAGGACGAGAGAAAGAAGAAAAAAAGCAATAGAGATACCAATAGTTGCTCGGAACAGTACCAAATCGCTTCCTCGGCGAGTAGTTGCGACACCACCACCGCCACCAAAGGCAGCACCAAGACCAGCCCCCTGTTGCTGGAGCAAAATAACAACGATGAGGAGAACCCCCAAGATCATTTGTGCTATCGTGAGTATCGTTTGCATATAGTGAAAAGTATAGGTGAAAAATAACAAAAATTCAAGAGTGCCCAGAGATGGTATCATCCTCTCCTCAAGATGTCAATGTCTTCTAGGCACAAGAAAGATTCTAAACTAGAAGCAACACTAATTTGGTAGAATTGGGAATATTCAGAGAAATGTGTTGTATGT
>PFLZ01000025.1 GCA_002784795.1 Candidatus Magasanikbacteria bacterium CG_4_10_14_0_8_um_filter_42_12 | reverse complement strand
TGCTTCAATAAACAAAATATCTTTTTTCTTTTCATTTGCTCCGCCGACTTCTCGTGATCTATCAATAATCAAAATTGCAACAGGAATACCAGTCGTCTGGAATAATCCAGCGGGAAGTCCTATAACAGCATCAATAATGTTTTCTTCAAGAAGTGCTTGGCGGATACGCCCCTCTGCACCACCACGGAAAAGAACACCGTGGGGAACAATAACAGCGATACGACCAGTCTTTGGTTTTGCTGTTTCTACCATGTGCGACACAAACGCATAGTCGCCCTTATCTTTTGGTGGAATACCACGAAAGAAACGATTGTATTTGTCGCCCTCGGCATTTTCCGCACCCCATTTTTTGAGTGAGAACGGAGGATTACTTACGATCACATCGAATTTCATGAGTTTATCATTCTCTGTAAGTTGAGGGTTGTTGAGCGTATCACCCCATTCAAGCCATGCTCCATCTTTGCCGTGAAGAAACATATTCATACGTGAGAGCTGATATGTACTTCCCGTGCTCTCTTGTCCGTACAGACTATAATTTTTTGAACCTTGTTTTTCTACCTCTTCACCAGCAAGCAAAAGAAGTCCAGCAGATCCGGCCGCAGGGTCGCATATTCTATCTCCATCTTTTGGCATTGCTAGTCGAGCCACGAGAGAAGCAACAGAACGCATAGTAAAAAATTCTCCCGCTTTTTTGCCTGCATCAGCACCAAACTTTTCTATCATATACATGTAACTGTTCCCAATTACATCCTCATCAATTTCTGTCAGGTCAATCGTATGGAAATCATTGAGCAAATGACGAATCATTTTATTTCTTTGCTGAATTTTTCCTAGTTTTGACTCATCATTAAAAACTACTTGAAAAACACCTTCAAGCTTTGTCCTGTTAGCTTCCTCAATCCTATGAAACGTTTTATCTATTTCTTCACCAATATTATCTTGTTCTTGAATACTGTAGATATAATCAAATGAAGATTTTGGGGGAAGATAAAAACGATCAAGTTTCATTTTTTCTGCGATACGTTTTTCATCATCACCAAATCGGTCTTTGTATTTTTGTTCTTGTT
>PFLZ01000036.1 GCA_002784795.1 Candidatus Magasanikbacteria bacterium CG_4_10_14_0_8_um_filter_42_12 | reverse complement strand
TTTAGTCGTCACATGGATCCTGTGACATATGACAATGGGGGAGTGCTTGTCTATCAGTGTGCTGACCCAAATTGTGCCAATCTTTCCGATGTAACAAATAATTTTACTATCGATAGTACGAGTAAACTTGATGTCACACTTTCACCAAAAGGAGCGTTAGTGAACAATACCTATTACAAAGTATCATTGACGGATAATATCAAATCTGTTGGTGGTGTTGCATTGATTGAACAAGATGGGCAATCTCTTACACCATTCTCGTGGATCTTCCGCACAAAAGCAGACAATACATTGTGTGGCGTAGACAACATTGTAGTAAAACCACATCCATTTATTGCGACATATATTGGGCAAAAAACAAAATTCACAGCGACGCCACGAGGAGCTCCAAACACGTGTAATCCGCTTGGGCAAGAACTCTCTCGCACGGAGTATACATATCGTTGGGAATCAACGGTCCCGGTCGTTGCGTCTACGACACAGTTCGCAGCATCACTCACTGGCCGAGCAGGTTCTTGTACTGAGGCGTGTGTGCCACGTGGAAGTGATGTTAGTTTTGCTGAACGCAATACGCCTATCTGTGGCAATGGTATTGTAGATGCAGGAGAAGATTGTGATATCGCCGCTACGAATGAAAGAGCTGGTACAACGTGTACACTCTCATGCTTGAGACCTGGGAAATTGGCAGATGATGGGGGAACTTGTGGAAATAATCAAAAAATAGATAATCCTGTTGAACGTGGAACTGCTCTCACTGTTGGTGAAGCGTGTGATCCTAGTGCGTCTATTACTGCCGAAGATGGTACTGTTGTTTTTCTCGCTCCATACTGTACAAATGAGTGTCTGAAAAAAGGTTCGTCATCAAATTACAATTCAAATACTAGTGGGTATTGCGGTGATGGTTTTGTAGGGCTTGAGGAAGCATGTGATATTGGTATTCCTTTTTCTTCCACAAATCCAACACCAAATCTTTCCGCTCTTGGATGTAATACATCATGTCTTCATCAGGGAACACCGATTTTGAAAGATTGGTGTACAAAGAACAAGGATTCATATGGCTCTTTGCCAGGGTTTGATGATGTTTGTGGTACT
>PFLZ01000129.1 GCA_002784795.1 Candidatus Magasanikbacteria bacterium CG_4_10_14_0_8_um_filter_42_12 | reverse complement strand
TGTTATAGAGAACTGATACCCCGCCCCTCTGGGGCGGGGAGCTTCATTCGGGAGAACCATCGACTCCGATGTTATGTAGAATACATTTCATGTACACGGAGTAATACACAAAATCTGTGCGCCTGGATGGTCCCGATTTAATCGGGAGAACCATTGATTCCGATGCTATGCTTAATATATTTCATGTATACGGAGCAATACATGAAATCTGTGCGCCTGGATGGAATTGAACCATCGACTCCGACGTTATAAGCGTCGTACTCTAACCACTGAGTTACAGGCGCGTGGAAAAGTAGAAAGAACAAATAGTGTGCGTGGATGGTCCCGATTAGATCCGGAAACCATCGACTCCGACGTTATAAGCGTCGTACTCAACCACTGTCCCGATTCAATCGGGAACAGGCGCGTGGTATACATATGAAAAGAATGCTCATAGCGTAGCAAAAAACAGAGAAGAAATCAAGGCATGGTGGTTGAAGACCTCCAATATATATGATATCCTGAAGATACTATATATCTCAATATGCCCCTCAATAGTACACAACGTGTTCAATCTCTCACCTCACAGGCGGAAACCATTCTCATGGGAAGTCATGATCCACTGCATGATCATCGCCATGCAGGGCGAGTTGCAGACTACGCGGTCGTTATTGCGAGAGAGCTTCATGTTACCAATGCATCACATCTCGATGCGTTGAAGCTCAGTGCCTGGTGGCATGATATTTCTCGTGTGATAACAAAAAAGCCATCATTTTTGTTGATGCCTTTTATTGATGATACGCTCTCCGCTATTATTCTTGCCAGAACAGCAATAAAAACAGGGAAGTGGAATCGTACCGTTTGGCTTGCCAGTCGTCTTATCTTGGCAAAAAGTGTAGGCACCGGAAAAGTATTCTCTCGGATGTTTCTTACCAAACGTATGCGACTCTTATTGGACATTTTGCAAGATGCTGATACGGTTGATACGTTGGCGAGTGAACGAGCCCATGATATTCAGCAGCTTGTTGATTCTTCTCTCTCATATCATTACGCATATCGTGTGATGGTGTGGTGGTTTATCTCAACAGCTTTTTTGGAAGTCAAAACAGAAGCAGCAAAAGAACAACTCTTAGCGGTCCTCAAAGAATTTATGATTTGGATTCATGAAGAATCTATTATGGCTTGGCATATCGAACGATATGGACAAGCATGGATTGACCATATGCATGCCAGGCTTGAACAACTCATCGAACAACTCACCCAGGAAGTTTCTTTTGCCTTTGTTCGTGTATCATCATAATATATGCCATGGTTTTTTTCTCCCGTTGAGCGCATCCGTCATGCGACTCAAAAACGTCTTGCTGAAGTCACGCCACAATCAAAAGATTTTTATATTCTCATTAGTTTTTCTTCCGCGCTTGCTGCACTCGGATTATTGATGGACAACACCGCTGTTATTATCGGCGCAATGGTAGTGGCACCGCTTGTCACGCCACTATTTGTATTGTCTCTGAGCGTGCTCATTTTACAAGGAAAAGATTTGTGGCGTTCGTTTCTTTCTATTGTATTTGGGACATTGCTTTCGTTATTTGTCGCTGCGGCTATTGGATCGGTCACCTCTGTTTTTGCGAATGAACAAACATTTCTCACGGGAGAAATACTTAGTAGAAGTAAACCAGACATGTTGTATTTTCTTGTCGCATGTATCAGCGGACTTGCCGGTACGTTTGCATACGCAAGACCAAAGATCAAAGAATTTGTCACAGGGATTGCAATTGCGGCGGCAATTATTCCACCGATAGCTGTTGCAGGCATTGCATTGTCTACCAATGACATGTTTTTATTTCGGCAAAGTATGCTGTTGTATGGATTCAATATTATAGGAATTTGTTTGGGAAGTATTCTAATGTTTGTGTTATTGGGATTTGGAAAAGAGTTGGAAAAAACAAATCCAACACCGCAATCATAGTTTCAAAAAAAACAAAAAAAAGTTGGAAAAAAACTGTGTAACTTATGCACAGTTTTTTGTTGCATGTTGTTTCAAAAAAAACAAAAAATAAGTATACTACTGTCACAAAGGTCGATCATATTATTTTACATCCATGCTTGTCGTGTAAAATATAAAAAAATTTTTGGTATGCACCATGGTCATGTCAAAAAAATATATCTTCATTAAGAAAGGAGGTGCCAATATGCCAACAGCAAAAAAACGCCGACCAGCTGCTAAGAAAAAAGTAGCTCGTAAGCCAGCAAAGCGAAAAGTCGTTAAAAAAGCTGCACCTAAAAAACGAAAAACCGTTAAGAAGGCTGCACCAAAAAAACGAAAAGTAGCAAAGCGAAAACCAGCTACAAAAAAAGCTGCTCCAAAGAAGCGAAAGCCAGCAAAGCGCAAAGCCGCTAAGAAGGCCACTCCTAAGAAGCGAAAAACAACACGAAAGAAGAAGTAATATACTTCATCAAAAAAGAACCTCGTACGAGGTTCTTTTTTTGTGCAGTAATTCATGGCTATTATTTCAACAGTTGTTTTAGATATGTTCCGGTATAACTTTTTGATTCTTTTGCAATGATTTCTGGAGTTCCCATCGCGATCACTGTCCCTCCGCGTTTGCCGCCGTCTGGTCCCATGTCAATTACCCAATCAGCAGATTTGATAACATCAAGATTGTGTTCAATAATGAGCACGGTGTTTCCTTTTTCTACCAGTTGTGTCAATACTTCTAGCAATCGAACAATGTCACCAAAGTGCAATCCTGTTGTTGGTTCGTCGAGAATGTAGAGCGTGTCCCCATTACTTCTGCGTGCAAGTTCTGTCGCAAGTTTGATACGTTGTGCTTCTCCACCAGAGAGTGTCGTTGCTGATTGTCCGAGACCAACATAACCGAGACCTACGTCACGCAAGATACGCAGTTTGTCCGCAATAGCGGGGACATCTCGGAAAAAACTGTAGGCGTCTTCGACAGTCATCGAGAGAATGTCTGCAATGGTTTTTCCACGGTAATGAATATCGAGTGCTTCTTGGTTGTATCGTTTTCCTTCACATTCTGGACATTCGACAAACACGTCTGACAAAAATTGCATGGGAATGGTCACGTATCCTTGTCCTGCGCATGCTTCACAACGTCCACCACCTTTGACATTAAAACTAAATTTTCCTGCATCCATGCCCCGCATTTTTGCTTCTGGTACATTGGTAAACACATCACGAATCGCGGTAAAAACACCGGTGTATGTCGCTGGATTACTGCGCGGTGTGCGACCAATAGGGGACTGATCAATAGAAATAACCTTTTTTATATTGGTCATCCCTTTGATACTTTTGTGTTCACCTGGTTCAGCTTTTGCACGATAAAACTTTTTGTGCAGTGCTTTACTGAGAATGTCGATAATCAAACTCGATTTTCCTGATCCAGATACACCCGTGACACAGGTCAGTGTTCCAAGGGGGATAGAGACATCAATATTTTTGAGATTAAATGCACGCGCGCCTTTGATATCAATCGTTTTTTTGTTGCCTGTGCGACGTTTTTTTGGCACGGGAATGGTGGCTTTGCCAGAAAGAAATTGTCCTGTTTGTGATGCATTATTTTTCTTTATCATCGCCGCTGTCCCTGTGGCAATTACTTCTCCACCACCGGTCCCTGCCCCAGGGCCAATGTCTACCACAAAATCAGCAGCTTCCATCATGGCTTGATCATGCTCTACGACAATGACAGTATTTTTCAAATCACGCAATTTTTTGAGTGTGGCGATGAGGGTATCGTTGTCTTTTGGGTGCAACCCAATAGAAGGTTCGTCTAAAATATAGATAACGCCAGTTAGCCCTGTAGAGAGTTGTGTTGAGAGACGCACGCGCTGTGCTTCTCCTCCAGAGAGTGTATGGACAGAACGATCAAGCGACAAATAATACAACCCAACATCGAGCAAATTGCGAACGCGTTTTATCATTTCTTTTGCCAGAGGTAAAGCTACCGCCATGTGTGTTTTGAAAAGTGCGAGTGTATTTTTTTTCTCATCACCAATGATTTCAAACGCATCGAGTGCTTCTTCGACAGTCATCTCTCCAATGTCAGCAATGCTCCAGTCACCAATTTTTACCGCGAGTGATGTTTCCTTGAGTCTTTTGCCGTTACAAACCGGACAGACACGTTCTCGCATGTAAGCTTCAATTTCTTTTCGGACATAATCAGAATCTGTCTCGGCATGGCGTTGGATCAAATTTGGCACCACACCTTCGTAGTGCATGTTCTTTTTTCCAATTGGATATTCTTGCCCATCTGTTCCATAGAGCACGACATCCATCGCCTTTTGTGACATGTCTTTGATAGGAGTGTGCACAGAAAAGTTGTGTGCATCGGCGACTGCCTGAAGAATTTCTTGATATTTATTTTGATTGCCCACAATACGCGTCCAGGGTTGTATTGCTCCTTCTGCCAGTGTCAGCCGTGGATTTGGAATCACCAGTTCTGGATCTGCATCAAGTGTGATGCCAAGTCCTGTACAGCGAGGGCATGCCCCATGTGGACTATTGAAACTAAAACTTCTTGGTTCTATGAGATCAAATACATTGCCACACTGTCCGCATGCTGGTGTCGTATTGTAGGTTACTTCATCACCATCTTCGGTGAGAGTGAGAATAGCGCCATTGCCAAGATCAAGTGCTTTTTCTATCAATGCGTGCAGTTGTTGTTTTTGTTTTTCTTCTATCTCTCCGAGAATAATATCCACGTCGTATCGTTTTGTTTTATCAAAAGAGAGTGTCTTAATATCATGAATGCGATGTTCGACCCCATTGATGCGCACGCGGTTGTAGCCGGTTTGTTCGAGTTCTGCCAGCAATGATTTTTGTTTTATTTCTGCTTGGTGAAAAAGGGGAACGATGAGAGTAACCTCTCCATTGCCACGGATGAGGTTTCTAACAGATTCTGTTATTTCTCCTGGCGTGGCATGACGCACAGGGATGTGGCATGCTGTGCAATACTGTACACCGATACGCGCAAAAAGAAGACGCAAGTAATCGTAAATTTCTGTGGTCGTCCCAACCGTAGAACGAGGATTATTGGAAATAGTTTTTTGATCAATAGCGATCGTCGGGGACAGTCCTTCGATATCATCAACATCAGGTTTGTCTTGCAAATCCATGAATTGACGTGCGTATGCATTGAGACTTTCTGCATAGCGGCGTTGCCCTTCTGCGTAGATGGTATCAAATGCAAGAGACGATTTTCCCGAGCCAGAAAGACCGGTGATCACCGTTAATTTGTTTTTTGGAATGTCGAGGGAAATGTTTTTGAGATTGTGGACGCGTGCATTTTTTATCGAGATGACATCTTGTTTTGGCATAAGGGAAGACAGAGATGAAGTGAGATTGCCTTACACCATACACGGATTTTTTGGTTTTGTCAATTCTTTGGGTGATATATATAAAGAGATGGAAATTGTGCACTATTTTTTTT
>PFLZ01000073.1 GCA_002784795.1 Candidatus Magasanikbacteria bacterium CG_4_10_14_0_8_um_filter_42_12 | reverse complement strand
AAAGTTGGCCGCACAATTGAAAACGTTCTTTTTTTGCATAACCTAGCTGTATATTAACATATGCTAGGTTACTTTTCCCACTAATTACCTTTATAATTTACTTTTAAAGATAGTTCTTAATTAATTTGTCTACTTTTGCTAGGCAAGACCCAATTTTATATACTTCTCTTTTTCCATAACAATTCAACAATGTATCAATGTATTACAATTCATCAATACTCTTCAAAATACCACGTCGTTTTGGCGGTGCTTCTCCATAGTCTGGATCTGGTACGTACGTGATATCATCGACGTCATCGCTCGGGTCATCAAAAATACTGGTCTCCTCTCGAAAACCTTCATGATGTACAAGGTCCCTCCCAATTTCCTCAATAAACATGCTTGGTCCCGAGAGCGAACTCGTAAAGCTCGCCAAAAGCGGATACGTCATGTACAAATATTTTTTGGCTCGGGTGACTGCCACATAAAACAGACGACGTTCTTCTTCGAGCCCATTGGTCTCTCTGAGCGACCTTTCGTGTGGAAACTTCCCTGCCGCAAGTCCGATGACAAAGACTGCTTCCCATTCCAATCCTTTTGCTTGATGGATCGTAGAAAGAATAAGTTTTTTTTCGTCTTCATTTCCACCTTTTGCTGTGGTCGCCTGATAACTTTCTTGCATACTTGCTTCGGCAAGAAATGTAGAGAGGTCAGTCGCGCGCTCACCAAAGACCGCAAGCTGTTCTATATCTTGCAATCGTTCACGATAATCGGGATGTTCGTTTTCGAGATACTCAGCATATTTTGATGTGGCGACCGCTCGGATCAGTCCAGAGACTGTTTGATCTGAATCCAAGAGATCTTGCCAGACAGCAAGAAAATCCATCCAACCAACTTGTGCACGCGCTGGCAAAGAAGCACCAATGTGTGAAAGATTTTCTACCCCCTCTGACTGTCGAATAGCCCGTATTATTTTCTCCACCGTCACAGGACCAAGTCCGACTTGCATATTGAGTACGCGTGACCAAGCGACAACATCATCTTTGTTTGCAACAATTCTGAGATATGCCAGAACATTTTTGATATGAGCCCGCTCAAAAAATCTGACACCTCCACGATAATCATACGGAATATCTCGTTTCATCAGTTCCATTTCAA
>PFLZ01000111.1 GCA_002784795.1 Candidatus Magasanikbacteria bacterium CG_4_10_14_0_8_um_filter_42_12 | reverse complement strand
TGACTCGCTATGTGAATGTTGGCATGTCAGGTGGAGAAAAAAAACGTCTCGAAATTTTGCAGATGTCTGTGCTCGAACCAACCTATGCTATTCTTGACGAGACAGATTCTGGTTTAGATGTCGATGCACTCCGCATTGTGTCCGACGGCATCAATCGCTTTAGAAGTGAAAACACCGGTGTGCTTCTCATTACACATTACAATCGTATTTTAGAATACGTTACTCCCGATGAAATTCATATTATGATAGACGGAAAGATTGTAAAGAGTGAGGGAGCCGAACTAGCGCTTGAGATAGAAAAGATCGGATATGATACACTGAAAAATCTATGATAACGAAAGAACAAGTCACAGAACATCTCAAAATGGTCATTGATCCAGAAGTAGGACTCGATATTTTTACTATGGGTCTCATTCGAGAGATAGACATTCCAGACGATGAACATATTCACATCGTAATGACGTATACAACGCCTATGTGTCCTGCTGGACCTGCTATCCAGGATGCTATGCGTGAAGCACTGTTGAATCTCGGTGTCGAACATGTCACAATAGCAGTAACCTTTGACCCACCATGGGAGATGCCCGAGGCATTGAAGGTCATGCTTGGTCTCTAATATATATCGATACTATGGAATACAACCCGCCCATCAATACAGATTCCGACGAAGACATCTCAATGCCTGACGATATGCCAGATGAATACTATCAAGGCATACGAAAACAAGGGAAAATTCGTCGCATTGTCGTCGACAAACAAGCATGTATTGGTGCTATGTCGTGTTCTGTTGTTGCTCCGCTTGTATTTCAGATGGATGAAGAAGATATCGCGTATATTCCAGAAGGGCATGAAGCATCAGATGAAGAGACCATTCTGCTTGGGGCACAGTCTTGTCCTGTCTTGGCTATTCATCTCTATGATAAAGATGGAAAAAAGATTTTTCCAGAGGAATAATCTATCATCACCCAACATATAACACATATACAGAATAAAGAAAAAAGAACGACACTACAGCCGTTCTTTTTTTCGTAAAGAGATGTTACTTGAGTACTAATCCACTCTTTCCTACATCGACTTTCACTGTCTGTCCTTCTTCAATTTTCCCTTCCAGAATATCCAGTGCAAGTTTGTCGAGCAATTCTGTTTGGATGAGACGTTTGAGTGGTCGAGCACCCATCTGTGGATCATAGCCTTTCTTTGCGAGCCAGTCCTTTGCTTTTGATGATACATCGAGTGTGATCCTTTGCTCTGTGAGTCTTTTTCCTACACGCTCGAGTTGCAGATCCACGATACTTCGGATTTCTTGTTTATCAAGTGGATGGAAGGTAATGATTTCATCGATACGGTTGAGAAATTCTGGTTTGAAGTGTTCTTTGAGGCCTTCCATAACTTTTTCTTTCATGCGATCTTCTTCCTGTTCTTTTGATTTTTTTCCTTTTTCTTGAAAGCCAAATTCTCCACGTTGCCCCATAGCCATGATCACATCACTTGCAATATTACTCGTCATGATGATGACCGTATTTTTGAAGTTGATTTTTCGTCCCTTTGCATCCTTTACATGACCATCGTCTAGAATCTGAAGCATGATGTTAAAAACATCAGGATGTGCTTTTTCTATTTCATCAAAAAGAAGAACAGAATATGGGCGTCGACGAATTATTTCTGTGAGCTGTCCACCTTCTTCATACCCGACATAGCCAGGAGGGGAGCCGATCAGCTTGCTCGTAGCATGGCGTTCCATGTATTCACTCATGTCCACGCGGACTAGGGCATCTTCATCATTGAACAAGAATTCTGCTAGCCCTCTGGCTAGTTCTGTTTTTCCAACTCCCGTAGGTCCCATGAAGATGAAACTTCCGATAGGTTTATTTTCTTCTGCGACACCTGCACGTGAACGTCTGATAGCGTTTGAGACGGCTTTGATTGCCTCAGATTGGCCAATAACCCGTTTGGACAATTCCTGCTCCATTGTTGCAAGTTTCTTCAAATCATCTTGGAGCATCTTATCGACAGGAATACCGGTCCAGCGAGCAACGACGGCTGCGATATCTTCCTCCGTCACTTCTTCTTTGAGAATGGCACGCTTTTCTTGGAGTGACGCAAGTTTTTGCTGATCTTTTTTCAGAGCTTCTTCTGTACTTGGAATATTGCCATAGCGAATCTCTGCAACTTTTTGCAGATTGCCTTTTCGTTCTTCTATTTCTGCCTGCTGTTTTAGTGTATCTATTTCCTTTTTATATCCACGAATCTTTGAGATAATTTCTTTTTCGTGTTTCCAGTGAAGTTCTATCTCACCAATATCTTCTTTCAAATTTGCAAGGTCTTTCTTTAGCTTGGCTTCTCGTTCTTTTGATTCAGCATCTTTTTCTTTTTTGAGCGCAGAGAGTTCGATCTCAATCTTCATCATTTTGCGCTTCATTTTATCAAGGTCGTCTGGCATGGATTCTATTTCAAGACGCATCGCACTCGTGGCTTCATCGATGAGGTCGATTGCTTTGTCAGGAAGAAATCTGTCTGTGATGTAGCGACTAGACAGCTTTACCGCTGCTACAAGTGCGGGATCTGTGATACGTACCCCGTGATGCACTTCATATTTTTCTTTGATTCCACGAAGGATAGCAATAGCATCTTCTTCGCTCGGCTCTTTTACCAGCACGGGCTGAAAACGTCGCTCAAAGGCTGCATCTTTTTCAATATGTTGTTGATACTCTTTAATCGTTGTTGCACCGATGGTTCGAAGCTCTCCACGAGCAAGTGCCGGCTTCAGCATGTTTGACGCGTCTACAGCCCCCTCAGAGCTTCCTGCGCCCATGATAGTGTGGAGTTCATCGATAAATAATACAATTTTTCCATGTGAGTCCGTGACTTCTTTTAGAACCGCTTTGAGACGTTCTTCAAATTCTCCACGGAACTTTGTTCCAGCAACAAGAGACCCTACATCAAGACCAATGACCTCTTTGTCTTTCAAGCTTTCTGGCACATCGCCATTGACAATACGTTGAGCGAGCCCTTCTACAATGGCGGTTTTCCCCACACCTGGTTCACCGATAAGGACTGGATTATTTTTTGTCCGTCGGGTAAGGACTTGCATCACACGTCGTATCTCATCATCGCGCCCAATCACAGGATCAAGTTTTTCTTTGCGAGCACGATCGGTATAGTTCATGCCATATTTTTCGAGTGCTTGGTAGGTACTTTCTGGAGTAGGGGAATCGACGCGCTGAGACCCACGGACCGTCGCAAGAATTTTCAACGCATCAGCATGCTGGACGCCTTGTTTGACGAGGGCATCGCTAATAGGATTTTTATTGGTCAAAAATGAAAGCAAAATATGCTCGACACTAATATATTCATCACCCATCTTTTGAGATTCATTCTGCGCATTTTGGAGGATAAACATCATTGCCTGTCCCATCATGATCTGCCCCATACCGCCACCCATAGCACCAAATTGTTTTGGTAGGGCATCAATGAGACCTTGCGTATCATGACGAAGTTCTTCTATGTTGACATTCAATTTTTTGAGTACAGACAAGACAACACCCTCTTCTTGCTCCAGAAGTGCCAGAAAAAGGTGCGGTGGCTCGACTTGCGGCTGACCATTTTTTTGACCAATTTGAGCTGCATGTTGCAAGGCTTCTTGAGATTTTTGTGTAAAATTTTGTGGAATCATACGTAGAAATTAGGGTATTGGATTATTAGGTAATGAGTGAAGAAATTTCCAAAACGAATAATCTAATAAACTATTCAACAAATTAGCACTTCAGATATGCAGGTTCTGTGGTCGTCTGAAAATCTATCACTCTATACATGAGAGTGATAATTAGCATATCACATTGATTTTTCTTGTCAAGAGTGCTAGTATTATAGCATAATTTTGCCAACCTATGCAGAAAATGCTCGATGTCAGAATTGACACATACACAAAAAAAGAGGTTCTTGAAAAGGTAAAAGCCTGGATAACAGGAGACACCACACACACGCTCTATACACCAAATCCAGAGATGCTCGTTGAGGCGCATCACAATCATGTCTTCAAAGAAATCTTAAATAGAGGCGACATGAATGTTTGTGATGGAGCAGGTATTGCACTCATGAGTGGGGGGGTGTACACTCGTTTTCCTGGTGCAGATTTGATGTTGGCAATATGTGAACTTGCTGAAAGCCAAGGAGGCTCGATCTATCTTCTCGGTGGTGAAAATGGAGTGGCAAAGAATGCCAAAACCTTTTTGATGAATAAGTTTCCAGCGCTGAGTATAAAAGGTGTTCATGCTGGACCACGTGTAGAAAGACGCACGTCTGGACAAGCACCACTTTGCGGAGTGACCTCAGATGACCATGAAGAATTGCTTGCAGACATTGCGATGGCAAAACCAGATATTCTCTTCGTTGCGTTTGGTCATCTAAAGCAAGAATGGTGGATTGATACGTTCATATCAGAGCTCCCCGGCGTAAAGATTGTGATGGGAGTAGGGGGTACGTTTGATTTTCTTGCAGGTACTATTCCTCGAGCACCAAAGTTGTTCAGAGCAGTCGGCCTAGAATGGCTATGGAGATTGTTCATCCAACCACGCCGATTCAAACGCATATTCACCGCTGTCATTGTATTTCCTTTTCTTGTTCTAAAATCCTATGTTATCAAATAGCGCGAGTACACTTCTCAGAAAACTCAGTCAAAAAAAATTTCGAAAAGAATATGGCTTGTTTATTGTCGAAGGAAAAAAAGGCGTCCAAGAAGCACTTGATAATGCAGATGTAGAGCTCATCATTGTAGAAGAAAGTGCTATTGATAGTGATATGGGTATTATTATTAGCTATGCAGACAAAACAAATATTCCCGTAGAGCGAGCAAATAAGAAAGAAGCTGACAGTATCAAACAAACAGAAACCTTTCCAGGCGTTATGGCCGTCGTGGGTATGAATGAAACCTCCCTAGATGATATGATGGAAGCTGATACGATTCTTCTCTTGGACAGAGTCAACGATCCTGGGAATCTTGGGACGATCATCCGAACAGCTGATTGGTTTGGTGTCAATGATATTATTCTGTCAGAAGAATCTGTGGATCCATACAATGAAAAAGTGGTACGAAGCACTATGGGATCCATTTTCCGGACACATATATACCAATCGGAATATATAGTCGAGACCGTTGAATTTCTCAAGAAAAATGGGTACAGTATAGTGACCTTAGATATGGAAGGAAGAGATATTCGTGATCTCCCAAAGAAAGGCAAACAAGCATTCCTCTTTGGTTCTGAATCACATGGTATCTCAGATACATTGCGTGCGTTGGCAGATGAGTCGTATACGATTTCAGGCAATGGAAATGCAGAGTCACTTAATCTAGCCATGTCTGTCGGTATCACTCTTTATCAACATTCACAATAAGTACTATGAAAAAAGTCCGAACACGTATTCCCCCAAGTCCAACAGGCATGTTCCATGTTGGATCGCTCAGAACCGCTCTTTTTGATTACCTTTTTGCAAAAAAAACAGGAGGAGATTTTTTGCTTCGAATCGAAGATACTGATCGAGAGCGACTGGTAGCAGGAGCAACTGAAAATATTGTTGAGTCACTCTATTGGGCGCACATTCCACCAGACGAGGGTGTGATGCTGAGTGACAAGAATGAGATAGTACAATCGGGTGATGTTGGCCCATATATCCAATCAGAACGGCTTGATATTTATAAAATATACAGCGAACAGCTCCTAGAACAGGGAGATGCGTATTATTGTTTTTGTACAAAAGAACGATTGGACGATCTCAGAAAGATGCAAGAACTCAATAAGCAACCAACAGGATATGATGGTCAGTGCAAAACACTGTCAAAAGAAGTTGTCAAAGAAAAACGTGATGCAGGCACCTCCCACGTTGTTCGACTCAATATGCCTGACGAAGGTGTGACTACCTGGAATGACATGGTGCGAGGCGAGGTTTCTTTTGAAAACAAGCTCATTGATGATCAAGTGCTGATGAAAGCTGATGGATTTCCTACCTATCATCTTGCTGTTATTGTGGATGATCACTTGATGAATATTACGCATATTTTTCGCGGAGAAGAATGGCTGAGTTCTACACCAAAGCATATTGTTCTGTACCATATGTTTGGTTGGGATATCCCAGAATATGCTCATCTTTCTCTACTCGTAAATGAGAAAAAACAAAAACTTAGTAAGCGTCATGGTGACGTATCAGTATTTGATTTTACAAAAAAAGGATATCTCCCTGAAGCAATGGTGAATTTTGTCGCATTTCTTGGTTGGAATCCTGGAACAGATCAGGAAATATTTACCCTTGAGGAATTGGTCGCTGCCTTTGATTTTAAGAATGTACACAAATCACCAGCTGTGTTCAATTATGAAAAGCTTGATTGGTACAATAAAGAATGGATGAAAAAATTGCCTGTGGAAGAATTGGCCGTAAGAGTAAAACCATTTTTTGTTGATAGTGGTGTAGATGCTGGGAGATTGGAAGATCAAACGTTCTTTGAAGGAGTCGTCCGTTTGGGACGTGAGCGTGCAAATACGTTACAAGATATTGTATCGAATACTCAGTTTTTGTTTGCTGATACGCTTG
The DNA here is from genome assembly GCA_002784795.1 of Candidatus Magasanikbacteria bacterium CG_4_10_14_0_8_um_filter_42_12. Classification (GTDB taxonomy): domain Bacteria; phylum Patescibacteriota; class Patescibacteriia; order Magasanikbacterales; family UBA922; genus UBA12086. The sequence continues at coordinate 15,931 of PFLZ01000111.1, read as the reverse complement.
AATATGAAACAGAACTCTTAAAATGGAAAAAGAGTGATTTGAAGAGTGCAAAAGAAAAATTGACTCAAATAAGCGAATTTCTCTCAACAATGTCTGATGGAGAGTGGTCAGAAGAGGGGGTAGAGCACTCAGTTCTCGCGTGGATCAAGAATAAGGACTATGGCGTAGGTGACGTTTTGTGGCCAACTCGTGTGGCACTTTCTGGACAGCAATTTTCTCCAGGTCCATTTGAAATTATGTCCGTCCTCGGCAAAGAAAAAAGTTTGGCACGGATAGGGGAGGGGATCGCCCGAATTACCACATAGCACCTTGATTTCACTTGTGCTATACTATACTCCGAAACTATTTCCCTATGTCTCGGAGAAAAAAAGTACATATTTTTCTGACATCACTTGCACTATTGGCTTTGATAACATTGCCAACTTTTGTATTTTCAGAGACAAATGGCACTGGTGGAAATAAACAAGAGATTGATGAACTCAATCAACAAATAGCAGCCAAAAAAGATAAGGTAAAACAGCTGGAAGCAAGTATAGAAGCATACAAAAAAAAGATTGAAAATACCCGTCTTGAATCTTCGTCTCTCGCAAATCAAATGGCGATCCTGGATAACCATATTGTCCAGGTAGAACTAGATATCGAGGCGACAGAACAAAAACTGGAGACACTCAATTTAGAAATTCAGGCGTTTGAACTTGGTATTGCTGACAAAGAGCAAACGATCACACGACAACGTGAAATTATTACCGAATTCATTCGAACACTTCACCAACAAGGCAACAAAGGGATGCTCGAAGTACTCGCTTCGTACGACAATTTTTCTGATTTTTATAACAAAATGGAATACGCAAAGTCCATTGAAGAAGATCTGGGGAAAAATGCACGTGCACTGCGTATTGCAAAAGAAGAATTGCAGACTAAAAAAACAGCAACGGAAGAGAGACGAAAAGCGTATAATGCCTTGAAAGAGGAGCTTGATAACAAGAAAAAAGATCTAGAAGGACAATCACTAGCGAAACAAACGCTCCTTGCACAAACACAATCATCTGAATTGAAATATAAAACATTGGTTGGCAGTCTCAAATCACAATATCAGGAAATAGAAAGCGATATCACGAGTATTGAGCAACAAGTTCGTGCAAAACTAGAATCGCAAGATAAAGTAACTGGGTCAGAAGTACAGTTCGATGGACAGCTCTCATGGCCAACACCAAGCCGATATGTGACGGCATATTTTCATGATCCATCATATCCATACCGATATGTTTTTGAACACAATGCGATTGATATCCGTGCGTCTCATGGAACAGCTTTGCGCGCCGCTGCGAGTGGATATGTTGCACGAGCACGCACCTGTCAGACAGCGAGTTGCTACTCATATATCATGATAGTTCATTCAGGGGGACTGTCTACCGTATATGGCCACATGAGTAAGATTTTAGTGAGTGCAGATCAATTTGTCACCCGTGGTGACATTATAGGGTACTCTGGAGGAACTCCTGGTACTGTCGGTGCAGGGCCATTTGTTACTGGAGCGCATCTTCATTTTGAAATCAGAAAAGATGGTATTCCTGTCAATCCATTGAGCTATTTGGTTGTTGATTACTAATAGATATCCATTCGAGAATACTAAAAAGACTGGTCACTAGATGCCAGTCCTTTTTTTGCCTATCTATACCATTCACAATGAAAAGTTGAGGGCATCAGTGGTATCACTTTGCCTTGTGTTTTTGAACGGCAAATCTGTAGTGTCGCACAATATAGAAGTTGTGTGATATGTCAGGGGAGTGAAAGGACAATATGTTCGGTGCTCTGATGGATAGGATGAGAAGATAATTGTGTAGTAGAAATTCCGTAGGCATGAATAAAGAAATAAAAAAAGTGAAATTTTATATGTAAAAATTATATGGGATGTGGAGAAGTCTATGCTATTTGTAATATAGATGTAGGTAGAATACCCATCTGCTCAGTATAGAAGCCTTGCATTGCGTCGTATAATATACATTGTGCGACACTGTATATATTCTTTCCTTCGAACAACGATGCGGTGGTAGGGTTTCCTTCTCTCCTCCTCCACTTTCATCAATACTTGTATTCACGAAATACAAAACAATGCTTCTTATTTATTGCCAATAAATTTTTCCAGCATATCTGACATCAATATATGAAATTGCATCCAGAGAGGGTATTTCTTTGAGAGCCGTGCGCAACCGTTCTATTTGTGGGCCACTCTCCCCTTCTGGTAATGTAATGTATATGGACGGACCATTTTTTATATACAAAATCGTTCGGTATGGCGATGACATGTCTACATATACCGGCTCCATATCCAGTGTGTTTTGAAGTGCGTTGTACCAATCAAGGATTTGAGCAATGTAGGATTCTTGCATGACTTCTGTATTCACTTCCAGTGTCCCTGTATTGCCATGTCCAGTATCAACAATCAACGGATACACGCCAATATCATGCTCAAGAGCTGTTATGTCTGGTGTGTGGTATCTTGCTATTTCTTTTATTTCGGAGATCTCTTCACCAAGTTCATTTGTACTCGTGACCATAGCTGTTTCGGAGCGCCACTCTGCATAGGATACTTTTCGTATTGGTTCTACAATTTTTCCTGTCAGCCCCATAAAATGGTAGGCATCACCATTATCATATAATACGGTAGACAATCGTTCCTCTAACTGAATGTGCAATGTATTTGGAAATTGTTTTTGGACAGTGACGGTATTGAGTGGAAATCTCTCATTGAGTATGTCTGCTATTTCAACAGTATTTACAAAAACAAAACTTTTAACGGGGAATAAAAACCACCTGTGGTAGTCCATTGCTCCATAGACAGTTTGTTCAATTTCTTGTTGCGTAATACTTTCAATACCTTCAACATCCACGTTTGAAATATGAAAAAATGGTTGGTAGATAAACAGACCAAGCATCCCTACAATACAACTAAACAATAACACGATATATATTTTGGTTCGTGTTGCTTTCCCTTGGGGTTGTACTTTTTGTATAGGATTTCTTTTTCTTCCTCGCCATGCAAAATCCTTTGCTTTACTGCGTGTATACAAAGCATTTCTACTTTTCATGTAGACACGGGTACAAGATCGTTTGTTTGTTTTTTTGTAGCTCATAGAGATGGACAGACTCATTCTGCGATGCTAAAACCCTCTTTTTTTCTTTCGAATTGTTTCTACAATCCAGTTTAGCCAATACTTTTTTGTTATCGGCAAGTCTTGGCAATGAAGTAGATCTTCTTGAAAGCCACCAAAGCCGCGCTTGAAGTGGCCAATTCCCGCAAAAGGGTGTGATGGTCCAGCGTCTTTTGGTTCAACTCCCCAAAAATTGTACCAGCGCATTCCCCTTCTTTTTGCTTCTTGTATCACACGCCATTGGATCAGGTATGATGTTGGTAGTTTTTTATCCAAATTTCGTGAGGCACTATGCCGATAGACGGCCATATTACCATAAAACATAATAATAGCAGCAGCGTCTGGCTCACCACTTGGCAATGTACTAAGATACACCAAGATTTCTCCTTCTTTTGCAAATTGAGAAAATTCACTATCAATGTACGAACGAGAAAATCTCGTGAAATTATGACGTTTTTCTGTTTCATCGAGCATGGCATGGAGTATGCCTAGCGCCGCAGGTTTTACCGATGTTTCGACCACAACCCCTTCTCTCTCACAACGACGAATCAGGTTGCGATGATTTTTTTTCATGTGTGCCATCAACTGTTCTTCTGTCTGTGAAAGATCGAGGAGCCAACTATTTTCTGCCAATACGTGCATTGGGGCTGGACGGAATCCTTGCTCCTCGAGCACCACTCTCCCCTCTTCTGTATCAGAAAGAAATGGACTGACACGAATAAAGTCCATGTGTTCTTTTTTTGCTCCGTCTGAAAGAAAGGAAAAAAATTCTGAAACCATTGTTTTGTCGGTGTAGTCAAGAATTGGTCCGTATGGAAGATAGAAAAAATTGCCACGTTTTGCATGGACTGTGAGAACCAGACTCCCCCCAACAAGAGTATCGCCATCATACACGCCAACAATCCAATATGCCTCCCCTAATTCTCGATAAAATTCCCCATATTTGTAGGACTGCACAAATGGGCTATACGTTTGTTTTTTTACAAATGTATCCCAATCGTCTTTTGTTGTGAGTTTTTTTATTGAATACATATATTACTCATTGCATGCAGCAAGAATTCTAGTGACATCAGAGTCTTGAATATGAATATCTGTAGGCAAGTTCAGTGCTTTTGATGCACGTTCTTCTGCAACCGGACACATTCCTTTTGTATACTTTGCTGCATCGAGATCTACATCTCCTGGCCCGATAACGAGGGAATACCAATCACCCAACATAACACCCTGCTTCTTTGCTATCATGCGTATCTTTTTTGGATTATCAACAAAGAGTGTGAAGCGCAAATAAATATGCTCGTCGGTTTCTGTTTGTATGTCTGTTGTTTCCTTGCATTGTTTTTTGTACAACGTAGCAATATGTTTTCTATGTGCATTCATTGCTTCTATATGCGGGAATTGGTGTATCAAAAGAGCCGCCAGTGCATTTGGTAATTGACTAGGATACCACGCAACTTGTTTGCCATTTTTTTCTTCTGGATAGATAATCTTGTTTGTTATATGCAGTTCTTTCAATAATTTTAAAAATATTTTTCCAATACCCAGATGATACAGGGATTTTCCTATTGGAAAGAGTACGACATGCAACAAATGCTGACGAATCACTCGACGTGTTGATTGTGAAAGTGTATCATGTCTTTTTTGCAGTGCGTCAAAAAGTGTCGTATCTTTTGTAATAAGTGCGCCGCCGCGTACGCAAGAAATAACTTTTTCACCCCCAAAACTCAGCATGCCAATGTCGGCAAATGATCCTGTGAGCTGTCCTTTGTATCGTGCGCCGAGTGAATGCGCACAATCTTCTATCGTTTTTACATTATGCTTTTTTGCTACGGCAATGAGTCCCTCTATATCAGCAGGAAGTCCAAAGGTATGTTGGATAATAAGGACTTTGGTCTTTGGCGTACACGCAGATTCAGCTTTTGCAAGATCCATGTTGAGCGTATTTTTTTCTATATCAACATACACCGGTGTTGCGCCTGTCCAACGAATCGCATTGATAACCACCATACACGTAAATGCCTGCACGAGGACTTCATCCCCTTCTCCCACATCAAGTGCCAAGAGTGCGTGATACAGCGCTGAACGCCCACTGTCGTAGGTGAGAGCGTTTGTGCTATCACCAAAGTAGCTTTCTATGAGGTCGACAGCCCGCTGTTGATTTGGTCCTTGTTTCCATTGAAACAACTTCCATGGAAACAGCAAAAAAGACGTTGCAATGGTCATATCCTTTGCGCGTGTATTTGGACTAAATCCTGTAAAGATAGTTTTTTTCATGCAGAAAGAGAAATACCTAATTCTTTTGCGATCATGACATGGAGCCTATTTTCTACCAAAATCACTGCGTTTGTTTTTTTCAATGATTGTACATACGCAAGGAGCTCTTGAGGATCGTACATATGCTGAACATTGGTTTTATATTTTGAAACCACACCCTTCGCAAGAGATGCTGCCACTTCCTTTTCTGTCACAATCAATTCATCTGCTACAAATGAAATTTCTCCACCGATTTGTTCATGAAGTTCATCACTCAGTTCTCCAAGTTCACGCATCCCACGGGTAATAACAATTCTTTTTCGCCCAGAAGAAAATGAATTCAATATATCAAGCGCTGCTTTGAATCCTTCTGGATTTGAATTGTAACTATCATTGATGATGGTGGCAGTACCATATTGTGATACCGTGATAGATCCATGACCAGGTTTGAGTGTTTCAATTGCAGTATCGATGTCTTCATCTTTCATCCCAATTTTATGTGCCGCAATTGCCGCTGGGACAATATTGAATACATTGTGTTTTCCCAAAATGTGTAGCTCAACATGATGGTCCATGTTGTCGTCGGACACTCGATAGGTAATCCCATTTTTTGTATGTTCAATGTTTCTTATCAAAATGTCAGGTGAAAATTCTTCATCAGAACCAAATGTACGAATATGGCAAGAAAGATCAGTGATGACTTCTCGACAGTACGGATTGTCTACACTGGTGATTGCCCAGCCTTCTTTTGGGAGCGATGTAAGAAGTTCTTTTTTTGCGGCAGCAATATGTTCCATTGAACCAAAGAGCGCAAGGTGTTGCGGTGCGATAGCGGTGAGAATGCCAATAGTTGGATGTACGATGTCACAGATATTTTGAATTTCCTTTGTTCGGTAGGCTCCCATTTCTACCACAAAGACATCGATTCCTTTGAAATCAGTCTCCAAGATAAATTTGGCAACTCCTATCTCTGTATTGGTATTTTTTGGCGTTTTTTTGATATTGTATTTTGTTGCCAAAATCTGCGCCAGAAATTCTTTGGTACTACTCTTTCCATAACTCCCTGTAATACCAATGACCTTGAGATCTTTATACCGTGCAATCTTTTTTGTGGCTGCTATTATATATATTTTTTTTGCGAGCGTAGATGGTATCGCAAGCAAAAATACAACCAATGCAGTGAAAAACCAACGAAAAATAAGCACCAACAAGAGCAAGTTTATAAATGGCAAGAACAAAAGCATCAAGCCTTCAAATCCTACGAGGATGCCGATGATAAGAACGGCTTTTGCTGTGATCACAGGGCGGCGGATTGCCTTTCTCCAAATGCAGTATACCTTTGCGAGAATATCAATACCGATGATGACCGTCACCAACAGTATATTGGAAATGGTTCCGGCGAGGAGTGTATATAATGCAATTACTAGCAAGGCTCTCCACAGTACGCGATATCCCATTAGTTCATCTTTCCCTGCTTGTGTAGACAAAAAATCTCTGAACCGGTCTATTCGATATTCTTTGAGCTGAGCAAAATAGGTAAAATATGCATAATCAAATATGGCAGTGACCATCCAGAGTCCTCCTATAATATATGCAAAATAATGAATGCCCATATGCTACGAATTACAAAACTCTAGTATGGCAGATAATAGCGCATCTGCGGTCTTTTTCTGGTGCAATCCATGTGTTCCCTGCTCTATCACAACGAACGATGCAGATGGAATCCCATCAGCAATCATTTTTCGATGTCGGAATGGCACATAGGTGTCGTCTGCCCCTTGCATCACGCAGGTTGGAATAGCAATGGACGAAAGAAGATGCCGGAGATCTTGTCGAATAATCTTTTTAAAAATGTCTCGTTTGATGCCGCTCGTTTTTGAAAAGTCTGGTGAATCTGATATGCGGTAAAGTACTTTTTTTGCAAGAATTTTTAGCTTTTGTGATGGCAGAATGGCAATACAACCTTTTCCAATCTTTGCCATGGTCCCAAATAAACAACGTTTTACATAGTTCTTTGGGCGAATAACAGCTGCCCCACTCAAGATAAGCTTTGATGCAATATCTGGATTGTTTGCAACAAGCTGGGTTGCTACTGCCCCGCCAAAGCTATGACCAAGCAAAACAACTTGCATATTTGCATATTTGCTTATTTTTTCTTTCACAAAGTTTGCATACTCCTCTACTCCCCACACATCTTTCGGACACGGTTCATCTCCAAAGCAAGGCAAGTCAATAACAACGACATCCTGAAAATGCGGTTTTGCAAATGCAACAAAATCTGCCCATGTTTCATGCGAGCCACCCCAACCTGGGAGAATTACTAGAATTTTAGATTTTGGATTTTTGAATTCAGAATTCATATGTAATATCGACATAGATCAGAACTTGTAGCTCAGGTCTTCAGACCTGAGCGTAATATGCAGGTGCATCACTTTCTATGAGTTCCTTTAAATCATACACAAACGATCCTGAATATGGATACTCAAGAGGATAGCGAACCAAATTTGCTTTCACAGGATTCGCCAAGGTATAGCGTCCAACTCCACGAATATCTTCCACCTTTCTCAGTACTCTGTCATGAAAGCTCGTTGCCCAGAGTTGTTTCTCATGAGCCTTACGAAATGCATATCCTGTTTTTTGTTTAAATGAGTGCACAAATTTTAAAAGACTACTTTCTTCACTTTTTCCTTTTAAAACAAGATGAAGGTGGTCAGGCATAAAACAATATACAACAACATCAAATACATGCTCAGTCGACACATCATGTAAATAAGCAATTAATGAGTTTACTACGTTGTCCTTCGTGAAGTATGACATTCTTTTATATGTACCGATAGTTATAAAATAGCCTCGCACACCTATATAGCTTTTCTTATCCTGCAAGCGAGGTCGTTTAGGATATTGCTTTGTGAGATTGAGAGGCATATGAGCTTATGAATGATGTAGCTCAGGTCTAAAGACCTGAGCTACATGTGTTATGTGCCTATACGATTTTTCCCCATATATGTTCGCAATGCTTCTGGTACTGTCACTGTTCCATCTTCATTTTGATACTGTTCCATGATTGCAATCGGGAATCGAGATAACACAATTGCAGTACCATTGAGCGTATGGACAAATTCCGGCTTACTCTCTTCTTCTTTATGCTTTATGTTGAGTCTGCGTGCCTGATAATCAGTACAATTACTGGTACTTGTGATCTCTCCATATTTTTCTTCTCCCTCTTTCATAGTCATCCACGCTTCGAGATCGTATTTTCTGTATGCCGGACCACCGAGATCTCCTGTTGGGATATCGATGACGCGGTATGCGAGCCCAAGACCATCACAAATTTCTTTTTCAATATTGAGAAGTTCCTCATGCAATGCTTCACTTTCTTCTGGTTTACAGAATATGAACATCTCGAGCTTTGTAAACTGATGAACACGATAGAGTCCTTTACTTTCTCGTCCATATGATCCAGCTTCACGACGGTAGCAGTGTGAAAGTGCGGCATACTTCTTTGGTCCATCTGACAGGTCCAATACTTCATCACCGTGATAGCCAAGGACGGTAATCTCTGCAGTTCCAATAAGATTCAAATCTGTTCCTTCTATCTTGTATGTTTGTGATTCTGCACCACGTGGGTTGAACCCTGATGCATCCAAAATTTCATCCTTTGCGAGGTCAGGTGTTTCGATGAGTGTATACCCATGCTTTTCTAGAATATCCATGCCATAACTCAGCAGTGCTTGGTTTAGTCGGACAGCATCATTTTTTACAAAGTAAAATTTTGATCCAGCAACTTTTGCGCCACGTTCAAAATCAAGCAAATTCAAATCAGTCATGATTGCTTCATGATCTTTTGGTTCATAGCTAAATGACGGGATCTTACCTCGCTCTTCTACTGTGTCAAAATCAGACTCGCCGCCAATTGGTGAATCTGGATGTGTGTGGTTTGGGATGACAAGCAAATGATCCAGGTATTCTGGTTCAACACTTTTATAGGCATCTTCAAGTTTTTTTATTTTTTCACCGAGTTCTTTCATCGCAGCAATACCTTCCTCACTAGGTTTTCCTTTTGATGTTGCATTGCGAACAGCCTTGAAGTCATCGATCTGTTGTTGCAAATTTCGGCGTTCTTCATCGAGGAAAAGAAGTCTATCTATATCAACAGACACATTTCTATTTTTGCAATTTTCTTTTACGAGATCTACATTGTCACGAATGAATTTGATGTCTAACATATTGGTCAATTAATCCCGCCTTTGGCAGGGATCCCTTCCAGTGAAACTGGCGGGACAACTAACAATAAACATTTAACATTTTTATAGATCGTTTCTCGATATCGCATCTTTAATCATTTCTAGATATTCGGAGACCATGTTGCCGTCGTCTGGGAAAAGTTTGAGCGATGGGATTTCTTCCGGAGAGTACCATCTCATTTCCAGCACTTCGTCATCACTGAATACGCCATCCCCTCCTGTAATTTTACAGACAACGGGGATGAGATAAATTTGATAGCTGAATTTTTCAATATGTCGGGTTTTTACTCGTACAAAGGGGAGTTGTTCGATGACTTCTACATCATACCCGGTTTCTTCTTTGCATTCACGTACAACATTTTGTTCTACACTCTCCCCTATTTCGACTGATCCGCCTGGGAATTCCCAGACTTCATGAAATTGTGGATTGTGAGGATCGTTGCGTTTATTCATCAGAATCTTTCCATCACGCACGACAATTGCGATTGGGACGACGAAGTGTTTTCCTCCGTATTGATTTTGGAGGAAGTATTTGATTTGTGATAAGGATTTGCCTCTATGACTGATGCCATTTTTTTCTGCGATACTCATTTCCCCGTAGGTTTTGCCAAGTGCTTGGGAATAAAATACGTTGTTGTAGCCCCATTTGACATTACCTGTAGTCATAGGTTTTTTCAATACTTCTCCAGTATCTATCCCTGATGCGGTAAAGACAGTTTTTTCTGATGGATCATAAATAGCTGTGACAAGATGGAATTCAGCACTTCGATTATCATCGGGAACTTCTTCTAGTGCCTTGAGCATTGCATCATCTTCGAGAACGCTCGTACCATGAAATGAACGTGCACTTTTCACACCTGGCCAACCATCCAGTGCATCGATAAATAGTCCTCCGTCATCCGCAAGCGTGAGCATGTTTGTCTTTTCGGCGTAATACATTGCTTTGAGAATTGCATTATCTTGTAGTGTTTCACCTGTTTCTTTTGGTTCCTCAATGTGCATATCGAGGTCTTTCAACAGTACGAGATGGAATGGAAGTGACTTTAAAAAGTGCGTGATCTCACTTATCTTTCCTGGGTTTGTTGTAGCAATTAACAATTTTCTTCGTTTCATATACCAAATGATTCTTTTATCTTGCTTGATTTCATCTGCTCAGGTTTGTATGCCGGGAGTGTGAGACAGGTTGCAGTGATGTTGTGTTCCTTCAAAAATGTTTCAATATCAACTTTCAATGCATCCTGATCATACCCAAGTGCGATCACGTCTGGAACAAATTCTGAAAAAAAGGAATACACACTTTGCTCTTCGTCGCCGAGAAATGCATCATTGACAATATCAATATGTTTGACAAGTGCTAATCGTTCTTCTTCTGCATGCAGTGGTTTTTTGCCTTTTATTTTTTCAACAGCACTATCTCTCGCAACTGACACGACAAGTTTGTCACCCAATTTCTTTGCTTCTTCGAACGTGAAGATATGTCCACTATGGAGAAAATCAAATGTGCCAAACAATAAAACTGTTTTCATATTTATGTAAGCTCAACATCTTTTGCAATGCTACGAATCGAATCGATAGCAATTTCAAAGAATTCATCCAGCGTCAATCCCAATTTTTCTGCTTCTTCGATAAAATCACGTCTGACTTTTGCTGCAAATTTTTTGTCTTTGAATTTTTTCTTGACTGACTTTGCTTCGACTGTTGAAATTTGTCCACCTTTCATCAATGCATACGCATGAATTAATCCTGTCACGGTCTCTGCTGCAGAGAGTGCATGTTCTATATCGCGAGTACGTTTTTTTTGTTCCAGTTCTCCCCCACCACATGTCGTACCAAAGCCATGGGAAATAATAATGTCGATGAAATCTTCCCCAAATCCAGCTTCGCGGAGTAAGTCTGGTGATTTTGTAATGTGATCAATATCATGGTCTTTTGTCATGTGCCAGTCGAGATCGTGGAGTAATCCAAGCATACCCCAATACTCCTCATCGCGACCAAGTTTCTTTGCAAGTCCACGCATCACGGCTTCACTTTCGAGATAATGATTGAACTCATTTTGTTCTGTATTGTGTGTTTGTACGAGTTTCCAAGCTTCTTCTCTAGACAGAGGAAGCGATGCAAAATCACTGTCTTTTGTTTTGAACCCTGCACTGCCAGTGTTTCCTTTTTCTTCAATCGGCTTCACTAGTGGAAACAGTGTCACTTCACGAAGTGGCCTATCGACGAGAAAGGCAAACAGTCGTTCACCAAATCCAAATCCACACGTAGGAGGCATCCCGTGCTCGAGCATTTCTACAAACTCCCAGTCTGGCATCATAGCCTCGGTATCCCCCGCTGCGATAAGTTCTTGTTGTTTTTCAAATCGTGCTCGTTGTTCTATTGGATCATTCAATTCTGAATAGCCATTGCCGATCTCACTGCCGGCAATGATAATCTGAAATCGTTCCGTAAGTTCTGGATGTTCGCGATGTGTTTTTGCGAGTGGTGAAACGAGTTTTGGATGATTCACGAGGAATGCTGGCCCTGCAATATTCTTTCGACAAAATTTCCAGAGCGTGTCTGTGAGTCGTTCGCGATTTGTTCCTTCATAGACGACACCTAGCTCATCCAGCTTTTTTCGCATATCATTTTCTGTTGCTGTCAGAACATCAACACCTGTTTGTTTTTTTACTTCACTCACATAATCTATCTCTGGCCATTCTCCTGCAAGATCGTAGTTCATGCCTTTTGTTGTGAACTCAGTTTTGCCAAATACATCGATCGCAATTTTTTGATAGAGTTCTTGGACAAGCTTCATGCCTTTTTTATAATCCGCGTATGCCCAATAAAATTCCATGTTGGTGAATTCCTGCAAATGATCTGGACTCGATCCTTCATTACGAAACACACGACCGATTTCAAATGTTTTTTCAAAGCCTGCGGCCATGAGACGCTTTTGCCAAAGTTCACCGACAGAAATGCGAAGATACACATCAATATCAAAATCATTGTGGTGCGTGGCAAAGGGTGTTGCCTCTGCGCCACCGGTGGTTGTTTCCAGATAGGGTGTTTCTACTTCAAAAAAACCATTATCTTTCAAAAAAGTTCTGGTGACATCCCAAAAGTGTGCACGCTTTACAAAGATATCGCGGAGTTCTGGATTCGTGAGCAAATCGAGATAGCGTTTTCGCATGCGGAGCTCTTCATTCTGTAATCCGTGAAATTTGTCTGGCAGTGGCAACAGTGCCTTTGTCAAAACTGAGTACTTTTTTACCAAAATAGAATCCTCTCCTGTCTTTGATTGAAATCTCTCTCCTGTCACATCGACAACATCGCCTGCGTCGACCTGTCTTACAAACTGTTTATACAATTCAGTATCAAGTTCATCCTGTTTGAGCACGAGCTGAATACTCCCACTAGCATCTTCAAGTCTGCAAAATGTCAGCTTGCCAATTTCTCGTTTTGACATGATTCTTCCTGCAGTGACTACCGTACTTCCTTCTGTACTCAGGACGGCTTCGGCGATAGTTTGTTGCTTTTCTGAATGTGCAGGAAATGAAGAATTCCCTGCTTCTGTCAACGTGGCAAGTTTTGCTAATCTCACTGTTCTTTCGTCATTAATATCTATTTCTAGTTTTGGCATATTTTTCGCTTATTTTCGGTATTTATCTTAGCAAATATATAGAAAAAGGGCAACTTCAGATAGTTGTTATGTTTTTTTGCTTATTTTAGATAAATTTTAACCTTTAACTCTTGACAAAATGATATAAATGTAGCCATAATGTCTTGTCCGTTTATCAATTTTCTCTACACGCGGACAAGGAGTCGCCACTTTATGTTCTTTCATAACATGAGCCTCGAGGATCTGTGCAGGATCTCAAGAGTCTCATTCGAACTAGAGTCCGGTCAGATGACCATCACCTACAACCATCCAACGGAGGGGGATCAATTGGTTTGGTTCAGTGGCCCAGGGGCTCGCGACGACAAGATCATGACAAGCCCTGATGTGATGTTCGCGTGCATCCTCCCGCTGCTCCAAGTGGCGACCGGGCTGAAGGTCACGTATGAGATGCGGTCCAAGCCCGGCGTCAAGCACTTCTGGCGCTTCACGTCGCCCGATTCCGAGCCGTCGCTCGAGAAGTACCTCACTGACAGGACGTCCTAACTCAACGTCCACGCCGTCCCGCACGTGAATGCCCGCCCGATCGGTCAACACGGGCGGGCATTCACATTCTTTCATATATTACAAAACACGCTCGATTTGAGCGTGTTTTTTTGTTTGTGCAATTTTAGAATATTCAGAGAGTGCCCGGCGTGTAAAACGCCAGGCACTCTCACTCTCACTCTTGCTGTCAGCTCAGCCCTTCGACGGTGGACATGTCTCGTTCAGAACACCGAACTGCTCGGCCATCTCACAAAGCCGCTCGGACTCGTCGGGATCCTGCAGCACGTTCACTTCCACGTGCCACACGTCGAGGCAGGGATCCTGTGTAGAATGACAGACTTGCCCGTGGACGCAGGTCGTCTCCTCGTCGCGAAGGCGGAGTATGACATCATGCCCCGGCATAGGCGGTGCCGAAACGTTAAGCCAAAACTCGCGGGTCTTGACTCTGTGTCCGCCGATGTTCACGTCGATGAGACTGTAGCCTACTCTTATTACCATTTTCTACCTCCTGGTTCGATCGTGGTCGTTGTTATCGGGCTTCTCGTCGTTCTGCCCCCTTCGCAGCTTCGCAGCCTGCTCAGCGTTCTCCCTCCGGATGACCTCCTTCGCCATCTCGACATCCCGCTCATCATCGACCTGTACGAAAAAAGACATGGTGCCCTCCGTTGCTTCTGTAAGCATATATGTATCTTATTTTTTATTTTTTGTCAACGAAAAAAACACGCCTATCCTGACGTGTCTTTCGTGTGCATCCATCAGGTTTAAAAACCTGAGTTACATTACTTCACCGAAAGAATCTTATATTCCTGCATTCCAGCAGGCACTTTTACTTCTACTTTATCGCCTTTCTTTTTTCCAAGAAACGCTCCACCAAGCGGTGATTCATTTGAAATTTTTCCGGCAAGTGGATCGGCCTCTTGTGCTCCTACGATAGTATATTCTTTTTCTTTTCCATTGACCTTCACGACCACTGTTGCTCCGAGGTCAACAAAACCATCGTTAGATCCTGTTGCTGTGATAACCTTTGCATTGAGCAAAATAGCTTCAATCTCTAGGACACGACTCTGTGCCCACGCCATTTGGTCTCGTGCATCATGGTATTCGGCATTTTCAGAAAGATCTCCCATTTGTTTTGCTTCATCTATGCGCTGGGCAATCTCTGGAATTTTTGTTGATTTGAGTTGTACCAATTCTTGCTCGAGCTCACTTTTTTTTTCTTGTGAAAGATATTGTGTAGTGTCTGTCATAATAGCTGTGTTTGTATTTGTTCAAATTCGTTTCAATCTGCTTCATCTGCTATTTTTTTCAGCAGATTCAACGAATACTAACGGATTTTAACAGAAATAAATATCCGCTTTTTAGGGCGGTTACAATGAGTATAGCCGAGCTTACTTTGTATCGTCAAGTGAACTATCCCCAGTTGTTTTGTACTTCCACCACCATTTGTAAAATTCGTATGAAGCAGGCGTTGCCGTTTCACTTCCTCCCTTTCCTTCTTCGATCAAAATTGTTAATACAATTTCTGGATTGTCGTACGGGGCAAATGAGGTAAACCAGGCATGTGGTTCTTTGACACTACTCCACTGTGCGGTTCCTGTTTTCCCCGCAGTTTCAAAAGGGAGGAGTGATAACCGTCGACATGCACCATAGTCCACGCAATCTTTCATACCGAGACGAACCGTGCTGAGGTTTTCACTCGAGATAGGTACCGTATCGAGTATTTCTGGCTCCACAATATGTTCGTCACCTGTGACTATGTCTATTGTTTTTTCTACCACGTGCGGCTTGAATATCGTACCACCATTTGCAATCGTCGCGATGTATGATGTGATCTGTAGTGGCGTCACCAGAATATCTCCCTGACCAATCGACACATTGTATGTGTCCCCTACATACCACCGCTCCCCTTTTGTTTGTTCTTTCCATTCTTTTGATGGGAGGAATCCTGCAACTTCGCCAGGAATATCGATACCGAGCTTTTGGTCAAACCCAAAATATCGCAGATATTCCATCATTTTTTCTACGCCCATTCCGACAAAATCCCCAAAGCCTCCACCGATATAGTAATAAAACGTATTGACTGACCAAGCAATAGATCTGCTGACATTGGTGATACCATGACCACCGGCCTGCCAATCTGGGAA
>PFLZ01000048.1:5746-8102 GCA_002784795.1 Candidatus Magasanikbacteria bacterium CG_4_10_14_0_8_um_filter_42_12 | reverse complement strand
ACGAAACGGACTAAAGTATCTCGGGCATGCGCTGATTAATTTGCGTGTCTTTGTTGGAAACTCTGTATGAGTTCATAGTGATATAAGTATAGTACAGCTGTACGCTATACGCAATACGCAGAATAAGCTATAGGTAAAAAGTAATAATTGAGAAAGTAGCAAGTAATAGGTAATAGGTAATATGTAATATGTGGGAGCTACGAAACTTATTACTTGTTACTTATTACCTATTACGTAAGACGTTCCCACTCTTCTACACCTTTCAAATATTCATCTTTAATCGTTTCAAAATACGCCCGCACTGCATCATGATCATTTTCTACATCACCATCGAGAATTGCACGCTCAAGTTCTTTTTTTATTTTTCCAACTGTAGGACCAGGTTTTAGTCCACACATCTCCATAATTTCTTCACCACGCACAGGAGACTGGAATGCTCGCATGTTATCTTTTTCCATGACTTCGGCAATGCGTACTTCCAAATAATCATAATTTTTCAAACGATGAATTTTTTTCTTTTGATTTCCTGTCGTGATATCTGCTCGACAGAGCATAAGTAAATCAGCAAGATCATCTTTCAAATTGACAATCAACCGACGGACGGGCGTGTCAGTCACGCCATCATCCATCAGTGAGATTGGTTGCAAATGCCAGCGAACAAGCTTTGCGACATACCGAATATCGCGGGTACTCATTTTGAGCCGCTTTCCAATCGTATGTACCATTTTCTTTCCAAGATGTTCATGCATATCAAATGTCCATCCGCGACCTTTGACAAATTTTTTGGTGTCCGGCTTTGCAATATCATGAACCAAACCGGCAAATCGAAGCAGAGGTTTTTCAGATTGTTCTGCAATGTTGTCGACCACCGCAAAGGTATGGGACAAATTATCTTTATGTGTGTATCCTTTTACTTCCTCTACTCCCGCGAGGTCTGGCACTTCTGGCATAAACTGGTCAAATAATTCTGACTTGTACAATGCCCATAATCCAATCGAGGGTTTTGCAGTTGCAAGCAATTTCATGAGCTCTTCTTGAACACGTTCCGCAGAAACAATAGACAATCGTGGTGCATATTTTTTCATTGCTAGATAGGTTTTCTTTTCTATTTCAAAAATAAGCTGCGCAGAAAAACGAGCCGCGCGCATCATACGCAATGGATCTTCTGAAAATGTTTCTCCTGGCTCAAGTGGTGTTCGGAGCAGTCGTTCTTTCACATCTTTTTTTCCATCATAGGGATCGACAATTTCACCAAGTGTCCCATCAGGGAGGATCTGCTGAGCCATCGCGTTCACCGTAAAATCACGACGTGACAAATCTTCTTCCAATGTTGCAGGAACGACATCCGGTTTTCGTGACTCGCTGCGATACGCTTCTTTTCTTGCGCCTGCAAACTCCACCTCCAGGAGCGTTCGATATTGTTTTTCCTGTTCTCCATTTTCAGCAATACTATTCGTCGTTTCGATAAACACATAGCGAGCTGTATCAAAATCTGGAAACTCTATCAGTCTCCCCTCTTCTTCTGAAAACTGTGCTGCAAATTGCTTTGCAAACTCAAGTCCACTTCCGAGGACAACAACATCCAGATCCTTTTTGAAATCTCGCTCCAGAAGCTGATCACGCACAAAGCCACCGACCACATACACATCTATGCCAGTGTTTTTACTCAGCGTTCCTATTGTCTTGAATGCCTGCTGCATATTCATATATGGACTCGACCTTAGCAGAAAAATGAGAAAAAATCAACTCTTAGACAAGGAAGAAAAGAATGAGTATCCCAATCATAATTCTATACACAACAAACGGCATGAAGCTCCACTTCTGAATAATTTTCAACAATCCCCAAATAGCGATATAGCCACTGATTGCCGACGCAAAAAATCCGATCACGAGGGGAAGGACCGCTACAGCATCCCCACCAACGTTGATGAGTTCCAGCACTTTGACTGCACCTGCTACAGCAATCACTGGCACACTCATGAGAAAAGAAAATTCTGCAGCATCTTTTTTTGACAGCTTTGCAAACAATCCTGTGGTCATAGTAATACCAGAACGAGATGTACCAGGAATCAGTGCCAACGCCTGCGCGCACCCAATCAACAACGCTTTTTTCCACGTAATGACAGAGGTTGCATTGTGTTGTCGCCGATTGTATCTGTCTGCAACACCGAGCAATATCCCCCACCCAATAAGTCCCCATGCTACGACAAGTGTCGAACGGATTTCTATCTGAAGAACTTCACTCATGACAAATCCAACAGCCAACGCTGGCAAAATGGACAAGGCAATCATCCACCCAAACACACGTTCTTGTTTTGCCACGGTTTTCAACTCATCCGTTGTCTCGCGAACAAAA
>PFLZ01000048.1:0-5691 GCA_002784795.1 Candidatus Magasanikbacteria bacterium CG_4_10_14_0_8_um_filter_42_12 | reverse complement strand
CCCCTGATCCACCCATCCAAAGATGTGTGGCACAAAAATAAGATGACCAGACGAAGACACCGGAAGAAATTCGGTAAGGCCTTGAATGAGGCCAAGGGTAAGTGCGTGAAGGAGGCTCATGTGTTCTTATTTTCAAGTGTCTTCACACGTTTCTCGAGCATCGAAACGCGCTGTATGAGATATACATCACTTGATCCAACAGCATCACTATCCTCACGTGTTCGTTCTTCAAGTTTTGCAAGCTCTTTTTTAATTTCTTCGAGCTCAGCACGCACACTTCGAATTTCAGCTTTGATATCCACTCGTTCATCAGCAGCCTGTCCGAATGAAGAATCCACGACTAAGAATCTGTCATTCATTTCTTTGCGCAGTTCATCGACACTTTCTTGAGTCGCTGCCGTATCTTTTATGAATGTCACAACGTCAAATACTTCACCCACCATTTTTGTGAGATCATCTATCTTTTGATCAGTTGTCTTTGTTGGAGTATCCATATGTTTTATAGTATATGCTTTCGAAACTCTCTGGTCAAGAAAAAATAATATGCATACTATTGCAGAATATACGATATATGCAATGATGAATTTGCGAAGTATTACATTAGCATTACGAACCATATGGCAGAAGGACCACCAATTCCTCCTAATGAACTAGGCGTAGAGACACCAAAAAATATTACGTTTGAAGAACTCCTTCAAAAAAGGAGTAACCATGATATAGCAATACTAATCCAGAAACATCCATCTATACAAAATGAAAATATCTTAAAACTATTGTCTGAATTGAACGTTCCGTCAGAAATTATTTCTTTACTAAAAGCAGATACAAGTCGGTTTACTAAAAATAGAAATCTAGCCCACATGCTACGATTGTTAGGACGGCAGGGTGTAGAGCGAGAATTTGCCATTGCATTTATAGAAAATACAGCGAGCATATGGGAAGAATCCGAAAAAGCAATACGTGAAGAGGGATATGATTCTGAACACAACCTACAGAATGCAAACTTTATTTTAGGTGCAGAGGGATCAAATACAACATTATTTTGGACGTTTGCTCCTTATCTTTTTCGAGAATTAACAAATCGTGGTTTAGACCAATCTAGGGCAATAAAAACAATACTTGTGTGGGCAAAAAAAGCAGAAAAGACAGTTGATCACAAACGACCGAAATTCCATGTGTCACTTCAAGGTCTAGAATTTACGAACAAATACCCTGCTGATAAGGAGTATGTTTTATCACCCAATCCAGAAGACATCAGTCACAAATTTACTGTCCAAACAGCAAAACACATTGCTGACCTGTTACTTCCTAAAGAACAAAAATAAATCGCGTCGACATAAAAAAGAAGCCTCAACGCTTCTTTTTTATTATGTCAACGGAAGTAGTTTAAAACTTTGCCTTCAGCTCCTCCACCTTATTCACCTGCTCCCAAGGGAACTCATCGCGTCCAAAATGCCCATACGCAGCCGTAGCGCGGTATATAGGACGCTTCAGATCAAGCTCAGCAATAATACCTGCAGGCGTAAGGTCAAATACATCTCGCACAGCCACTTCCAGCTGTTCATTGCTGACCGTACCAGTACCAAACGAATCAACAAGCACACTCACAGGCTCTGGATAGCCGATCGCGTATGACAGCTGTACTTCACATCGGTCAGCGAGTCCTGCTGCTACGATATTCTTTGCGACGTAGCGTGCCATGTACGCTCCTGATCGATCTTGTTTGTTTGGGACTTTTCCAGAAAACGCTCCCCCACCATGTCGTCCCATACCACCGTATGTATCGACAATAATTTTTCTTCCGGTAAGACCCGTGTCTCCATGTGGCCCACCGATAACAAACTTGCCTGTTTCATTGATATAAAATGTTGTATTCTCATCAAGATACGCTCCGCACACAGGTTTGATCACATGTTCTTTGATATCTGCGCGGAGTTGGTCAAGATCCATATCATCGTGCTGTGCTGCGACAACCACCGCATCCACACGTTTTGGTTTGCCATCTTCGTATTCCACCGTCACCTGACTTTTTCCATCTGGGCGAAGATACGACAGCGTCTTGTTTTTTCTGACTTCCGCAAGCTTTCTCGTCAATCCATGCGCGAGCATGATTGGGAGTGGCATGAGCTCTGATGTTTCGGTACATGCAAACCCAAACATCATTCCCTGGTCCCCTGCACCTTGCGCTTTGTGAGGATGTCCTTCTGTTTCTTTTTCTCCCATGGCTATTTCCGGACTTTGTTCATCGACGGCTACCATCACACCACAACTTTTTGCATCGATACCATACGCATCATCTGTATACCCAATATCTGTCAGGACCTGACGCACCACGCCAGGGATATCGACATACGTGCTTGTGGTAATTTCTCCTCCGACGACAACAAGACCAGTCGTCGTGAATACTTCACAACAACACGCTCCATTTGGATCATCTTTCAAGACAGCATCAAGGACAGCATCTGAGATCTGATCACAAATCTTGTCAGGATGTCCTTCGGTCACGGACTCTGACGTAAAAAAATGTTTTTCTGCCATAGCAAAAAAGAGCTAGGCTTGGAAGAAGAGATGGACCTCTCAAAGAAAGGTGCCTCCCGTATTTTGTAAAAAGCGGGGGGCGGACATTGTTGAAGAGTAACCCCGTCCCGACTCAGTCGGGATCGGAATACGACCCACCAACAACGTGCACCATACGTTCATTCCAAGTATGAATGAATACATATATGCTACTCAAAATTTTTGCATTTGTCAATAAAAAAAACGTCCTATGATAAAGAACGTTCTCTCTGTGGGCCGAGCAGGATTCGAACCTGCGAAGGCGAAGCCAGTGGACTTATCCCGCCAGTGCTTCGCCTGGACGGGACCCCGTCCTTTCAGGCGGGGCAGTCCACCCCAGTTGACCGCTTTGGTATCGACCCTTGTCAATAAGCAAAGAGTAGACTATTCATGCAAAATAAGATATTCTGAATCTATATGTTTGATTTTTGCGTAATCGTTCCCGCATACAACGAAGAAAAAAATATTTTTAGAACGCTTCAATCTTTGGAAGTATTTTTTTCTACTAACGAATTTTTTTTACAACAAAAAATAGCTGTTGTCGTTGTTGATGACGGGAGTGAAGACAATACCATGTCACAATTAGAAAAATACAAACTTCTCAATTCACCATCATTCACCCTGTTTACACCAAAGCATACAACAAATAGAGGAAAAGGGGCAGCCATTCAGACAGGAATCCGTTCCTCAGAAGCAACACAGTACGGCTTTCTCGACGCTGATTTGTCATATGATCCAAAGCATCTTGAAGAGATGGTAAAAAAACTACGTACTGCTGATTTGGTTATTGGAAAAAGAGAAATACATTTACGAGACCAAGGATATTCGCGAACAAGAGCAATCATGTCAAAAACATTACGAGTATTTGTTAGATATATTACAGATATCCAACACGAGGATACTCAATGTGGCATCAAAGTGTTTACTAACAATGTTGCAACAGATATTGTAGAAACTATCCAACAAAAAAAATATTCCTTCGACATTGAACTTATTATCAAATCCGAAAAAAAAGGATTACGTATTGAAACACATCCTGTACAATTTCTTCATTCTACAACCAGCAACATTACTCTTGCCCAAGGCATTCGGTATCTAATTGATATCATTACTATTGCAGACACCCATAGTACTATCAATACCAAAAAAATATTTATCAAATTTCTCAGTATTTCTTTCGTTGTAAGCATGTTCTTATTTGGATGGACGATATTCTATGGATATTTTTATGGAGACGAATTTACCTGGTTATGGTTTGGAAGCAGCGTCCTAGCACACCCAATAGAAATATTTACAAAAAGAATGTCGACCTTTTATTCTCCGGTCATGATTTTATTTTATGGCCTTATGTATGTTGCAGTAGGAACAACAACCGTGTGGCCATATTTTTTCTTTGGAATCTTCATTCATACACTGGTTTCTGCCATAGCCGGGATGCTTATTTACAAAATGACATCTTCACGGGTTGCAGGATGGCTTGGCGTATTACTAACAGCGTGTGCAGGAGGAGCTTTCGAACCATTAGTATGGGTTGCCTCTAACATGCATAGTATTGCTACTCTGTTTATTCTATCATCAGTCTATTTTTATACGAACTATCTTCAACAACAAAAAAAACTCTCTCTCTTTTTTTCAACGGTATTCTTTCTTCTTGCACTTGGCACAAAGGAAACAGCCATTGTATTGCCTGCATTGTTAGTAACCATATGTATTTATCACTATGTTCACCCAACAATTCGAACAGCAGTATCATGGACAAAAACGCATATCGGTTACTGGCTCACAATACTCAGTGTTTCACTTTATTACTTATACAAACAATACCAATGGCAACATGCTAGTATTTGGGTAACAGAGGGCATATTTGATATTCAACTACACTCATTCCTTAGAATCCCATATATCTTTTTGGATTTTTTTATTCCGATAGGTTTACTGGAAAAATCGAATTTGATGGCTGCCATCCTTGGCATACTGGCAATTTCAATGGGGCTATGGATCCTATGGAAATATAGCAAGATCCCAATTATGTGGTTTGGGATGGGATGGATTGGTATTTCCATACTCCCTACATTATTTTTTAATATAAATCTTGTATGGTGGGAACCATTGTCATCAAGATACACATATCTCCCTCGTATAGGAATGGTATGTATTTTGGCTGGGATTATGGCATACCACATACGTCACAATACCTCCAAAAAAATTATCCATATAAATGTTGCGATATTACTTCTCTTTGCATGCTTCCAAATAATATTCATGTTTAAGAAAACCCAAACCGAATATCCTTATGTATACAACACAGGGAGAACACTCGTGACACAGGTATCATCACTTCGTGAAAAACACATTGAACATGTATATATAAGTCCAGACAGACCATTTTCCAACAACATTGCTGATATGATTGGTGCTATGAAAATATATGCAGAAATTCCTGAAGAAAATATTATATTTGCTACATCGACAGAACAAATTGAAACTTTTAAAAACAACCTACATGATTTTGAGGCGGTGTTGTACTGGGATCATAAACGAGAAACATATCAAATAATATTAGGAACAAAGTAACGTTACATTCAGGTACCAGGCTACATAATTTGCACCGATAAAAAAAATCATCTTCATGATGATTTTTTTTTGTGGGCCGAGCAGGATTCGAACCTGCGAAGGCGAAGCCAGTGGATTTATCCCGCCAGTGCTTTGCCTGGACGGGATCCCGTCCTTTCAGGCGGGACAGTCTGCCCCGGTTGACCGCTTCATTTATACAATAAAAAAAACGTCCTCTTGTTGAAAACGTTCTCTCTGTGGGCCGGGAGGGATTCGAACCCCCGAAGGCATACGCCAGCAGATTTACAGTCTGCCCCGGTTGACCGCTTCGGTACCGACCCGTGTATATATTGTTCCTGAGCCAACTCGGGGACTCGAACCCCGGACCGATGGTTTACAAAACCATTGCTCTACCAGCTGAGCTAAGTTGGCATGTGTTTACAACAATTCTCGAAATGCATTTCCACCTTTGTACGATTTGATTTGCATTTCACGTTTGTACGCGTCTGATTTTGTATTAAACAATTCTGTATACACAAGTTTCCATGGAACCCCAGATTTCGTAGATCGAACACGTTTCTT
>PFLZ01000165.1 GCA_002784795.1 Candidatus Magasanikbacteria bacterium CG_4_10_14_0_8_um_filter_42_12 | reverse complement strand
GAAGTTGCCGGTGGTCTTTGCCAAGTCGGTACAACCTTATTTCGAACAGTCATGAATGCAGGGCTTGATGTTGTTAATCGTAGAAATCATTCTCTCGTGGTAAGTTATTACAATGATCAACGCAACGGTAATCCAGGAACTGATGCAACCATCTATGATCCGGCACCAGATTTTACATTCAAAAATGATACGGGTCATTATATTCTCTTGACCACTAGCATGAATACACAAAACGGTGATTTGATCTTTACCTTCTGGGGGACGAGTGATGGGAGAGAGGGGCGGTATACAGAGCCTGTAGTAAAGAGATGGATCCCAACGGGACCAGAGCAGATTATTGAAACCACAGATCTTGCTCCTGGAGTACGCAATTGTCAGAGTGCGCACCCTGGGGCAGAGACAACATTCACCTATATTCGTGTGTTGCCAAATGGGGAAGAAGAAAAAGAAGTATTCGATAGCTATTACCGACCACTCCCAAAGATTTGTCTCGTAGGAGCTGAGAAAAAAGTTGAGACGCAAACATGTGAGACTCTCCCTGATGGAAATGTATCTTGTACGCCTCTTGAAGTGACAGAAGACACCCCTGCACCGGGTACGGAGACGACAGAAGTTGTCCCTCCTGTTGTAGGAGAAGAGACTACGGTAAGTACTGGTCAGACAGATGTCGGACAGTCGTAAATTTCGCTAAAACTAGCTAAAAAACAGTGTTTCCACAGTACACACCTTGACAAGGGTGTTACTTTGTGGTATAGTATGAAGTCAGTTCATGGACTGCACAACACTATCCCGCTTGTGGGACACAATATTGCATTCGGCTGTTAGACCGCCTGCCTACGGCAGGTAAAAATCATACCAAGATATTATCGTATAGACTCGCAGTAAAGAAACGTAATATTGTGCACATTCCTGATATATAAGGAGATATAGTGAGTATTTATTAGATCGATTGCATATTCGTTTTAGTAAATACAACTCTGTATCCCTGCCTGCCGGAAGGCAGGCACGACACCTAGTTCTCAAATTTTTGGGGATGCAGGAATACAGATAATACTTAATAATACGTTCTTCTGAACGATGTAGTAAGTATCAATCTGTATCCACGACAAGCATGGAGGTGTGTCCTCGGCCTGCGTAGGCTCCGGCTCACACTTGAACAAGAACACACCTTCTTGGATACAGT